>JBDTGD010000082.1:0-18593 GCA_039937595.1 Ginsengibacter sp.
ATGAACGTCCACTTCTTAATGGTTCAAAAATCAGGAACTAAATCATTAGCGTAAGATAGTAAAGCAATAAATTTAGTGGATTCCTAATCGCAGTCATAAAAAAGAATTTAACTATAAGCCATTAAGGCGTGATGAATAGTTAAGATTGTTCTTAATAGACGTCGACGTCTTAATGGTTCAAAAATCAGGGGCTAAATCATTAGCGTAAGATGATAGTAAAGCAATAATTTCCGTGGATTCCTAATCGCAGCCATAAAAAAGAGTTTAACTATAAACCATTAAGGAGTGAAGAATAGTTGAGATTGTTTTTAATGAACGTCCACTTCTTAATGGTTCAAAAATCAGGAACTAAATCATTAGCGTAAGATAGTAAAGCAATAAATTCCGTGGATTCCTAATCAGGCAGCCATAAAAAGGAGCTTAACTATAAACCATTAAGGAGTGAAGAATAGTTAAGTTGTTCTTAATGAATCTTAATTATTTAATGCTTCAGAAACTATTCTCACGACAAAAATAAAAATCTTCCGAAAAGCTTTCTTTACTGTGTCTTGATTTTTATTTAAAGAAAATTACTTCTTCTTTTTTTTATGATGTTTTTTAGAAGAAGTTTTTTTAGAAGGAGATTTTTTGGCTCTCGGTTTTGGCTTATTAAATTCTATTTTTTTAGATAGAATCGAATCAGGGTTTTCATTGGTGTTAATCTCTTCTTTGGACATTGCTTCATTTTCGTCACCGTTTAACGAAGTTTCTGAATCAAAATAACCTTCCATATCCTTGGCTTCATAAATATTCCGGTTGTATTTGTTTCCCAGAACAATAATGGTAACAGAGTCCTGGATCATTCTTATAAAAACAGTATTGTTGCCATGCCACCAGCCATTGTGATAAATGATTTTTTTACCGTTTGGATATACATTCATCCGCCATCCAAAGCCATAATTTCTGATGCCCCGTTTTTCATTGCTGTAAGGCGTAAATGCTTCTTCCATTGTTTTTTTGGTGAAGATTTCGTTGGAATAAAGCGCCTGGTCCCATTTTAAAAGATCTTCGGGCGTGCTGTAAATATTTTTATCCCCAAAACCACAATCCAGGTAAGTGAATGCTTCCTGCCTGCCGCGATAATCATACGATGGCATTGCAGTGGCACTGTCTCTAAGATTATCATATACATACGTGTCTTTCATATTAAGCGGCGAAAAGAATTCCTGCTGTAAAAAATCTGCATAGGATTCTCCTGATGCTTTTTCTATGATCAAACCTAACAATGCATAGTTGGTATTGCAATAAGCAAAATGAGTATTGGGATTGCTCATTGGCTTAGGCTTATATTTTATTAAATAATTAAGCACATCATCATTGGTGCAATGTTGTTTCTTATCCCAGCCCAGTTTGTCCATGAAATAAAGATAATTAGGCAAGCCGCTTCTATGGCTTAACAATAATCGTATGGTTACATTGTCGTAAGGGAACGTGGGAAAATATTTTTTTACATCATCATCTATGCTCAACTTACCCATTTGTGCCAGCTTCAATGTGGCCATTGCAGTAAAAGTTTTAGAGACCGATGCCAGGTGAAATGCGCTGTGTTTATTGAGAGAATCTTTTTTCTCAAGATCAAAAAATCCATGATAAGCTTCAAAAATAACTTCTCCTTTTTTGGCTACAAGAATGCCGCCATTGAAGCCGCTCCTCAATAATTTATTTTCATAAAAATCTTTTACTTCTGTGTAATAGCGATCAAAATCTTCCTTCGGAATACTGCCAGGCGCCGGAGGTATATAACCAGGAGTATCTATCGTAACAGGCTTTGCATTGGAAGTGCCGGAATTGCAGGAACTAATAACAAAAAAGTAAGCAAAGAGAAATGCAGCTATAAAAATTATTCGTCTCATCAAAAAAATTTCATGGATTTAGGGACTATATTTGCAATATTACATTACAATTTTAATATGGCTGAGAAAAAAATTACAAGTTATCCCAAAGAGAAAATAAATATTCTTTTTTTAGAAAACATTAGCAAAACTGCAACAGAAAGATTTATTGATTCTGGTTATTCATCCGTGAAAAGAATTTCCGGCGCGCTCACAGAAAGTGAACTTATTAAAGAAATTAAAAATGTCCATCTGCTGGGCATACGGTCTAAATCAAAAATTACAAAGGCCGTTTTAAAGAATGCCAATAAGCTCCAGGCAATTGGATGTTTTTGTATCGGCACCAGCCAGGTAGACATAGAGGCGGCCACAGAAAATGGAGTCGCTGTCTTTAATGCTCCTTATTCCAATACAAGATCTGTAGCTGAATTGGTGATAGCTTTATCCATCATGCTTATTCGTAAAATACCTGATAAAAACAAATCCGCACATGAAGGAATATGGATGAAGGATTCAACAGGGAGCCATGAAATTCGTGGGAAAATCCTTGGGATTATAGGCTATGGAAATATTGGCTCACAAGTAAGTGTACTTGCTGAATCTATGGGAATGAAAGTGGTTTTTTATGATACGGAAACAAAAATGCCACTAGGCAACGCTGAGTCCAAAACATCAATGAAAGAGTTGATGAAGGTTGCGGATATTATTACCCTTCATGTCCCCGATCTTCCCTCTACAAGAAATATGATTACTGAAAGCAATTTAAAATATTGTAAAAAAACTGCTATTCTTATCAACTATGCAAGAGGTAAAGTAGTGGATCTTGAAGCACTAAGGAATGTCCTCGTGAATAATGAATTAGGTGGTGCAGCTATTGATGTTTTTCCGGAAGAGCCTGTGAAAAACGGAGATAAATTTACAACGCCATTACAAGGATTGAGCAACGTGATTTTAACACCACATATAGGTGGATCTACCGAAGAAGCACAACATAACATAGGAGAGGACGTAAGTAATAAATTATTTAATTTCCTGGAAATGGGTATAACAACGGGTTCCCATTCTGTACCTCCTTTGAATCTTCCCTTGCATGAAAATACGCATCGTATTTTGCATATTCATAAAAATGTTCCGGGTGTATTATCCCAGATAAATTCGCTTCTCTCTTCGCATAAAATCAATATCCTGGGGCAATATTTAAAAACAAATGATGAGATTGGTTATGTAGTGCTCGATGTTAATAAGAATCTTTCAAAGGAAGCACTTGAATTGCTAAAAGAAGTAAATGAAACAATTAAGGTAAGGCTCTTATATTAAGAAGTCCTGATTGCGTTCGACGATAAGCAACCACAGTTGCACATAATACCTCATTGGTTTTTCAATATTGGCAACAATATTGTACAATAGATCTAAGTCGGGATGTATTTGATTTCGTTTCTCTTATCCTTCGGCTGAAACTCTCATTTCTCAGCCGGTGCAAAAATCTTAGTTATGACAACACATTTTTTACGTGCCGAATGGAACAATCTCATTATGGTAAATTATGTTGTTCCCAAAGAATTATTGCTGCCGTATGTTCCCTACAAAACTGAATTGGATTTTTTCAACGGCGACGCCTATTTAAGCCTGGTAGGGTTCAAATTTTTAAATACCAAATTATTTGGATTCAGTGTTCCTATGCATGTAAACTTTGAAAAAGTAAATCTCCGGTTTTATGTGAAACATAACGATAACGGTTTTATAAAAAGAGGAGTAGTTTTTATAAAAGAATTTGTACCCAAAAAAGGAATTGCGTTAGTAGGTAATAATTTATATACTGAAAACTATGTCACCATGAAAATGAAGAATTTTCATAAAGACAATGGTGAAAATTTTGAAGCAGGGTATGAATGGAATTATAAAAATAAATTGAATAAAATAAGCGTAGTAGCTGGTAAAAGATCAAAAAAGATTGTACCTGATAGCTGTGAATATTTCTTTGCCGATCATTATTGGGACTATTTAAAAATGAGTGATACCAAAACTTATGAATTTAATATCGAACACCCTTCATGGGAAACTTTAAAAGTAATTTCTTATAATGTGGATTGCGATTTTAAATCTCTTTATGGAGATAAATTTTCATTTTTGAGCCAGGCAGAACCAGCGTCTGTATTAATGGCCAAAGGTTCTGAGATCAGGATGCATAAAAAAAGAGTTTTAGAATAATCGCAAGCCCTCCCCAAAATAAAAATCATTGCTATTTGTTGGTTTACTCGGTTTCATATACACATGGGTTAAGGGGCTTTTTTATACGAAATCTTTCCCGATTTTATATTCTTGTTCCTTTAATAAGGACAGCAGTCTTAATAGATTGATTTTTTAATTCTACAAATTTTTTCCTTTCCTCGTCCTGCATGAAATTTTTGAAATCTTCTTCTGTTGGGAATTCTACAAAATGTATTTCGTAAGGCCTTTCAATATTTGCTTCAATATATGACGATTCGTTAGGCCTTATCCGCAAGAGAAGGTTTCCATTATATCTTGGAATTATCGGCATGGCAATATTTTCAAATTGATCAAAGATATCTTCTGCTCCTTCTTTTAAATAAATAAGTTGAGTTATATAAATCATATCCTCTGTTTTGCTATGATATTAATTGAACTGGTGCTCTTGTAATAATTTTTTTACCCTCCCTTTAAAACCCGCCGTTTGATAAGGGAGTTGATCTTCAATCAGCATTTTAATTTCCGGAATAATTTCCGGGTATTTCCGGGACAGATTTCCTAAAATTGTTAATGCAAATGCTTTAACAGCAACAGCTTCCGTGGGAGATGCTACATATTTGAAACAAATATCCATCACGGCGCCTTCATATTTTTCAGGCATTTCTATAGATTGTAAAAGCCTTACCGTATTGCGTTTTATCGCATTGTGGAGGTTGGGTTTGTTTAAATTGCCAATCAGTTTTTCAAAATTAGTTTTCATCAGATCAGGATGTGCTACCACACAATAACTCATTGGCCACGCTGCTCTTTGTGTAACCCTATATTCATCGTTCAGAAATAAATGAAATAATTCGTTGAATCTTTTCAGATCATTGCCAACCCAATCAACGATTTTTTTGCAATTTTCTTTGGTATGCTCTTTTAATATTTGATTTCTAAGATCCATTAATCTTAACGGGATTAAAAAAACTATTTTTTTGTTCGTTTACTGTAGTTCATTAATGAAGAAACCATTTTTACTACTTCTTCCTTGCTTGCAGCGATATAATTCAAAGATTCATTCATGTTATCATTTACAAACTCCATTTTACTTTTTAGCGAAACACTTGCTGAACTGTGAAACTCCCTGGCACCAGTCTTTTCAGCAATTGAAACAATATTCTGAGAATTTACTCCCGAGCCGGGCATGATAATAATTCTTTCGTTAGATTGTTTTATCAATTGTGAAAGTAAATCGGCACCTTCGATTGCTTTTGCCTTTAGCCCGGAAGTTAGAATTCGTTCAAATCCTAAATCAATAATATTTTCTAATGCTTCCAAAGGATCTTTTACCCGATCGAATGCCCGGTGAAAGGCGGCTTCCATCGGATAGGCTAAGTCAATTAATTGTTGGCAGCGTTCCTTATCTACTTTACCTTCTTTAGTTAAGATACCGGTTACGATTCCATTACAACCGTTCTCTTTGCAAATGGCAATGTCTTTTTTCATGATCTCAAAATCCTCTTCGCTGTATAAAAAATCACCTCCGCGCGGACGAATCATGGCGTATAGATCAATGTGTAATTGTTCTCTCGCAGTTTTTATAAAGGCGTAAGAAGGAGTAGTGCCACCTTCTCCGGGACTTGCGCACAATTCAATTCTCTTTGCCCCCGCATCCTGGGCTGTGATGCAGCTTTCAATATTAAAACCAATTATTTCTAATTTGAAATTCACGTTATTTGTTTGTTTGCTATGAAGATTATTTTAAAATACCGCCATGAATATTGTGAAAACAGCAGAAATTAAACATCGGACTTTTCCCCCATAACTCTTCACTTGCTTCTTCTCTGCAAACGTTCAAATTCAATCCTCAGCTCTTCTCTACTATGTTACTCCCAAATCAAAAATATATTTTGCAGGAATTATTTTTTCTTCTCCGGCACTTTTGACTGCAAATACAAATCCTTTTTGAATAGCGTAAGCGCCATATTCCCCTTTATTATTTAAAGCTAAGAAACCTACTTGCAGCGTTTTGGCTCTTTGTATATCCCGGTTGACAATCCGGTCAATTGCTTTGCGGCAGGCCGCTTCAGGCGATAAGCCGTGACGCATATATTCAACAACTACATGTGTCCCACAAATGCGCATCACTTCTTCTCCCAGGCCACTTGATGTGGCAGCACCTACTTCATTATCTACGAAAAGGCCAGCGCCAATGATGGGAGAATCTCCAACGCGGCCGTGAATTTTGAATGCCATTCCGCTGGTAGTCACCGCACCGCTCATGTTGCCGGAAGCATCTATTGCGACCAGGCCCATCGTATCATGATTGGGAGAGCCGTCATCAAAAAACGGAGGTGCGAAAGGACCATTGCCTTTTTTGCTAACCTGGGCGGTCGGCTTGTTTTCAATGTTGATTTCAGGCTTATAATCGCTTTTCTTCAACCAGTTTTCGTAAGCTTCTTTTGCAGGAGCAGACAATTCTTTGGATTGTTTTTCAAAACCATTTTCCAGTGCAAATTGTTGTGCACCTTCGCCCACCAGCATAATGTGTGGCGTATTTTCCATTATCTTTCTTGCAACAGAAACAGGATGCTTTATTTGTTCAATAGCACCCACGGAACCGCAATTGGCTTTCTCATCCATAATGCAGGCGTCAAGTGTTACAATGCCATCCCTGTCCGGATAACCGCCAAGCCCTATACAACAATCGATAGTGTCCTCCACATACCTCGCGCCTGCTTCCACCGCGTCTAAAGCCCGGCCGTTCTTTGATAAAATTTTCCACGCTTCTGCATTTACTTCCCTGCCATTGTTCCAGGTAGAAACCACAATAGGTTTCGTTTGCGCATTACCGGTAGCCAGGGTATTTTTCATTGAAAGTAATGGCGCCGCTAATGTGGAAAGTTGCAGGAATTTTCTTCTGTTGACCATTGGTAGTTTTTTTCAAAAGTAATTATTAAAAGTTTAATTTTTGCAGCTACGACCAAACCTTTGGCTAAATGGATTTAGAAGGTATTTAGATTGAAAATATGTGATTTAAGTTTGTTTGCTGTTGATGTCCTATTTGTGGGCTTTGTGTCCTAGTGGGTCCCACAAAGGCACGAAGGCCACGAAGGAAAATACTTCGTATTTTTATAATAAATCAATTAATTTTTTCAAAATTTGGCATCCGATAAAATTATTTTGGAAGAAATAAATACTTCGTGGTCTTTGTGTCTTAGTGGGAATAAGACTGTGCAATTCAACTCTCCCGCCATCCTCTCAAAAAATCATCAATCTTCATTCTCTTTTTCCCTTCCAGTTGAATTTCTTTTAAAGAAACAAATCCATCTGAGGCTGCAAATTTTAAAAATGTTTTGTGATCGGTAACATACTTTCCCGGCGCATTTGCTTCGTTGCCCAACTCTTTTTGCGAAGAGAATATTTTTAATTTTTTTCCATTCATAAAAGTGAAGGCAGCAGGGTAGGGGGATAATCCTCGAATGAGATTGTAAATTTCTTCCACGCCTTTGTTCCAGTTTATTTCACACGTTTCGGTGAAGATTTTCGGAGCATGCCGAATAGAGGCCGAATGCTCAAGGCTCGGAGCAGAATGCTGTTCTGTTTCTTTAAGATTCCCTGTTTCCAATTCCCGGATGGTTTTCAATAGAAGATTCGCGCCTATTTCCATCATTTTATCATGAAGTGTTCCGGCAGTTTCGTCATCTTCAATTTTTATTTTTTCCCGCAATAAAATATTGCCGGTATCTATTTCATGTTGCAGTTTGAAAGTGGTAACACCCGTATCTTTTTCACCATTTATGATGGCCCAGTTGATCGGCGCCGCGCCACGATAATGAGGTAATAACGATCCATGAAGATTAATCGTTCCCATCGGCGGCATGTTCCAAACTATTTCTGGCAGCATCCGGAACGCTACTACAATCTGCACATCAGCTTTTAGCAACTGCAGCTCTTCAATGAAAGCCGGGGATTTTAATTTTTCCGGCTGAAGTATTTTTAGTTTTTTTTCAATTGCAAATTTCTTTACCGCGCTTTGTGTTAGCTGCATTCCCCGCCCGGCGGGCTTGTCAGGCGCTGTTACTACGGCTGCAATGTTATAACCTGCGTCATATAATTTTTGTAATGAAGGCACTGCAAATTCGGGCGTGCCCATAAAGATGATTCGTAAACTCAATTGATTTTATTTTTAGGGGCTGGAAATTATTATTGGCTGAAATCTTTATACAACAAATATTTTTTCCTTATCTTTTTATAATTATTTAGCGCAGGTTCCCAACTCGCCCTTATTACTTTTTCTGAAACGCCGTTTTTTATTTGTTGCCAGAGTTCATTATTTCCCGCAAGCTTATCAAAAAAAGAATTTTCCATATTGCCTGATTTGGGTACAATGAAAAAACTGTCTTTATCAGGGAATAAGCGATATGCTTCCATAATCCATTTTAGTTGAATGTGATTATCTGTTTTTTTCAACACTTCTGACGGAGTTCCGGACAAGTTCCATCCATAACAAACTTCACCGTAGTGCTTGCTGTGTTTGGCGCCTTCTGTGGGATTGGGTGTAAAAGAGAACAAGTTCTTTGGCAAGGACGGAGCTCCAAAAAATTGGAAAGGCTTCTCTGTGCCTCTTCCTTCACTTAGCGTTGTTCCTTCAAAAAAGCAAGTGGACGGATACAGATATATCGATTGAATATCCGGTAGATTGGGAGAAGGCTTTACGGGAAGAATGTATTTGCTGTTGTGGTCATAATTTTCGTTTTTAATAACCATGAAATGAAAAGGGGAATCTATAGAATGTTTTGCGTGTTGATAATAGGCATATTTTTTATTGGCAGCATCACTCAGCCATTTTTCGCCACCCATCATGCTGGCATATTCGCCCAGGGTAAGTCCGTAAACTATCGGGATGGGCTGCATGCCAATACCACTCTTATAATTCAAGTCCAACACCGGGCCATCTACGTAAAAGCCATTGGGATTAGGACGATCAAGAATGAGTAAAGGAATTGAATTTTCCAGCGCGGCTTCCATGTAATGTTGTAAGGAATTGATGTAAGTATAGTAACGAACGCCTACATCCTGTAAGTCGAACACCATTACATCTACACCTTTCAAATCTTCGGACGACGGTTTGAAATGTTTTCCATAAAGGCTTATCACTTCAACACCCGTTTTTTGATCTATTGTATTTCCTACTTTCTCACCTGCATCTGCCGTCCCTGAGAAACCATGTTCCGGTCCGAATATACGTACGACTTTAATACCACGTTTTATTAAAGTATCTACCAGGTTTATATTGCCAACCATAGAACTTTGATTCGCAAATACTGCTACTGTCTTCCCCTTAAGCAAGGGAAGATATTGATCCATTCTTTCCGCCCCGGGAATAATTCTCTTCTGGGAGTAGGCATTGCTTATAACCAACAGCAGGCAAACAAATAAGGCATATTTTGCTTTCATAATTTTAAGTAGCGGGAATTTTTTGTTAACACATGATTTTGTAAAATAACATAATTGTGCATTGAAACCTTATAAAATTATTATAAAAAATAATCTTTCGGATGATTCCTGCTGATAAATAAAATAATATTGCCAACTTTACCTGAATGAAATATATCAATCATAATAGTGTATTTCAATTTATTAATAATAAAAATAAAAAATTATGAGCAAAGCAAAAAAAGGTGATAATGTGAAAGTACATTACAAAGGTACCTTAACAACCGGGGAACAATTTGACTCCAGCGAAGGGAGAGAACCACTTGCCTTTACAGTGGGTGCAGGCCAGATGATCAAAGGGTTTGATGATGCGATTCCAGGAATGGCTGTGGGAGAAAAAAAGAAGATTAATATAGCTCCTTCAGATGCCTATGGTGAAAAAAATAAAGAAGCCATTGTAGAATTCCCAAAAGCGAATATTCCTCCAGACATGAAATTGGAACCCGGAATGAAACTGCAATTGCAAAACCAGGCCGGTCAGCCCGTTCCGGTAGTGGTAACTGAAGTAAAGGACGATGTAGTGATCCTGGATGCCAATCATGAACTGGCGGGTAAAGAATTAATTTTTGATATTGAATTGGTTGAAATAGCGTAATTATTTATTTTACTAAAAGTTTTAATAGCTGCAGGATTCCGGCGGCTATTTTTATTATACCATCCTCCGGACGGAAATGTGTATGATTTTAATTTGAGCTAAAGCTCAAATATCTTCTGCCACGAATCACTCGAATTTCCACGAACCTGCCTTCGGCAAGCAGGTTGAAATTTGTTACACAATCCGATCGGATTTATCGCGCGCAAAGTATAACCGAAAAAACGAAACGTGGAACGCAGTAAAGCAGCTTTTATTAAAGAATCTTAGTCGGCTGGAAACTATCAATAATAGGATAAGTAATATCTTGATATGCTTGAGGTTTTAAAAACTTAGAAGAAAAGATAATTCACAGTACAGCTACCTTATTGGCTTCTTAATTTTTAAAAGTAGTTCAAAATATAACCGTGAAACATGGAACCATTAACGAGTTAGGGGAATTAAGTTGGACTATTTTATTATTGGTATAAAAGGTTAATAAAACTTCAGCTAATAAAAAGCCCCGCAGTGCGGGGCTTTTTATAAAAAAAAATTAATTATAGCATTTTTACTGTAGTGGCTGATGTTACTTTGGCAGTAGTAGGAAAATCCTGCCCCATAGCGCTCACGGTTCCTGAAGCTTCAGTAGTAGAGTTATTAGACTGAACTACGCCTGTCTTGATATCCACTGTTTCTTCCCCAGAAATTTTTCCTTTAGTCCTGGTACTTATTTCCATGCCTTGTTGCTCGATTTTCTTTGCTGTGTTAACGGTGCCTGTTAACGAAACGGTGGCTAAGTTGCCTTTAATTTCTTTGATGGTATAGGCGATAGATTTTAACATGCTGCTGTCACTGGCGTTGTTGTCTGTCCAGGTATCTCCAACTTTTGGATTCTTGGGTAATGCAAGGAATGCTAATTCAGCGCCATATCCTGAAGCATCAAAATCTAACTGTTGCGCGATACCGGATGCTGCAGAGGTATCTGTAGAAGGCATCACATTTCCTGCATGATCAATTACAACGACTTTTGGCTGGTTGATGTAATCTTTGAGGGTGCTACCAATAGTACCATCCATATCTTCCTTTTTATCTGAATCAAAATTAATATTCTGACCCATCATAGTCATGTTCATTTTGATATTGGAAATGGTATTGGACAAGTTGATATTATTGTCGGTTTTATCTTTTACTTCTATATTGTAAACAGTGGCTACATCAGCATTTGATTCCATTGCCTGTCCCTGCACTTGTGTGGAGCTGCTTGTAGTAAGTTTATTTTCAACTATATATTTTTGACCTTTTGTTAATTTTAAAGTTCCGGTCGTTTGAGCCGTGACTGCCGTTGAAAGACAAACAGCTGATGCGAATAAAAGTGTTATTTTTTTCATGTAATTTTTTGTTTGCAAATATAGGATTACCGTTTTCAAAGATGTGTGTTATTTTTCGGATGTTTTTCTACTTGATTTGTGTTGATAAAGCCATCAATAATCACTGCTACCTTTTTTATTTTTTTCAGCAGGTTTCTTGTTCTTCTCCTCTTTTCTTGCTGTATCTTTTTTGTCAGGATTGTAATTCATCGGACCCATTGGTCTTTTTGCTTCCATTACCTCGGGCTTTTTTTCTTTGGGAGCTTCAGTGCTGAAGTCTGATTCTACCGGTACATCTGCAGGCACGCCATAATCTGCGGCATCGCCATTTCCCTGTACGTCTGCGGAATCTATTCCCTGGCCTTGCTGCCCGATTGCATTAAAATTCTGATCAGCATAAATCGGATTATTGTTCAGTTCAGAAGGAATGGCGAATTGCGCTTTGGGATCAATACTTAAAGATTTATCGGCATATACTTTTTGCATAAAATAAGCCCATTCCGGCATCGCCATTTCGTTACCGCCGCTTGTCCATCTTATTTTTAAGAATGGATCATCACAGCCCACCCAGGAGCCAGCCAATATTTGAGGCGTATACCCTATAAACCAACCATCTGTATTTTCGTTAGTAGTACCTGTTTTAGCGCCCATCGGACTATTGATTCCATATTTCCACCGCATAGCACCACCGGTTCCATAATCTACGACACCCTGCATCATTCTATACATGGTATAAGCATCTGATTCACTGATGACTTGTTTTACTTCCGGCTCAAATGATTGTAAGACATTTCCATTCCTATCTTCAATTTTACTTAAATAGATAGGTTCTGTATTAAATCCCCGATTTGGAAACATGGTATAAGCCCTAAGCATTTCTATCAGTTGAAGGTCGGCAGATCCCAAAGCGATAGAAGGAACAATCGGTATGTCACTTTTTATACCGCACCGATGGGCAAACTCTGCTGTTTTCTTTGGCCCTATCCGGCTCATCAGATCATATGCGGCAACATTTATGGACTTGGCCAGGCAATAAGCCATTGTGCCACCTGGACCGCTAATTGTTTTGTTGGCAAGGGTAATTGATGTGCCTCCAATATAACTCTCGGGAGTAAGCCCCGCATCGGTTAATGCCAACGTATAAAGGATCGGTTTAAAAGTAGAACCAACCTGCCTGTTGGCCGTTACATGATCATATTTGAACCATTTAAAATCTATACCGCCAACCCAGGCCTTTACGTCGCCGGTAACGGGGTCCATAGCACAAAAGGCAGTCTGCATCATTTCTTTGGAGTATTTGATAGAATCAAGCGGTGTCATTACTGTGTCCGTTTCACGGTTTTTATTCCAGGCAAATACTTTCATTTTCACCGGTATAGCAAACGATTCTTTTATTGCCTCGTCTGTAGCTCCGGCTTCTTTCATATTTTTCCAACGTTCACTTTCTTTCATAGCTCGGTTCAAAATATCTTCATGTCCTTTCCATACATTTTTCCCTAACTGCTTATTAAAAGTTTTTTGCATAGCCGTCATATGTTTTATTACGGCCTCCTCTGCATATAGCTGCATTTTAGGGTCAATAGTGGTATAAATTTTTAACCCATCGCGATAGAGATCATAATTTTCGCCGGTTTTTGGATCCTTGTGCGTGCTGCACCAGTCTAAAAGTTTTTTTGTTAATACGGATCGGAAATAAGGTGCTATACCTGTACTCTCGTCGATTTTTTTATACTTAATTCCCAGTGGTTTTTTCTTCAAAATGGCATCTTGCGCAGGAGAGAGCACATCGTTAGTTACCATCCTGTCTAATACCAAATTTCTTCGTGCCAGCGCGGCATCCGGGTTCCTTCTCGGGTCGTACTTGCCAGGCCCGCTCAGCATACCTACTAATAATGCCGACTCATCCGGTGTGAGTTTGGAAGGTTCTTTTTGAAAATAAACCAATGAAGCATTCCTGATGCCATACACATTTAGCCATGATACCCTGTTAAGATAAAGCGCGATAATCTCCTGTTTAGTAAAATTTCGTTCAAGTTTCAGCGCAACAATCCACTCTTTCATTTTATCAATACCTCTTTTCAAAAAGAAGACACCACTTTGCTGGTTTAAAATACTTTTTGCGAGTTGCTGCGTGATGGTGCTGGCGCCTCCCTGGTTGCCAAAACCTTTCAGGGCACGCCCTAATGCAATGGGGTCAATTCCAGAGTGCTCATAGAAGCGGACATCCTCCGTAGATATCAGCGCATCGATTACACTTTTTGAAATGTCTTTATAATCAACCTGGACCCTGTTTTCAGCATATATTTTGCCCATCAGTGTCGTTCCGTCATTTGCATAAATCTCTGTAGCAAGATTTGCCTGTGGGTTTTCCAATTGTTGCAGGGAAGGTAGTTTGCCAAACAGGCCGAAATTAGCCGCCGCAAGCACAACGGTAAATGCCGCAAAACCTACCAGCACGCACAACCAGAGTATTTTTACCCCAGGTTTTATACCTGATCCTTTGCTTGTTTTACTTCCTTTTTTAGGTGAATTTTGCATCTTGTTTTCTTTAAAAAGCGGTAATTTATTAATTTCCTTCTTATGAAAGAATTAAAATTTGCCGGGATATTTTTTGTTTAACAGATCAATATAACTGGGTAAATTTTTATTCTCCTTCAATAATTCCAGGTTAGCATCAGAAATAATATAGAAAGTATATTTCTGCGCAGGCAACCATGATATTTCTGAAGGCGCATCGTGTTTTATTTTCTCCCTGTATTTTATGGCTTCGTCAGCGTCTATAAATTGAGAAAACACTAATAATGTTCGTGCACTGTCTAACGTATCTTTTGTAATTATAATTTGATTCGTTGTCATGCTTTGAGCGTTATACCTGTTAAAAGCGTTACGCGCTTCGCTGCTGAATACGGGATCTACTTTTGTAAGTACCATAACAACATTTTGCGCCTGATTAGGATCAAAAATAAATTGTGCATTTTTAACCGGCGGAGCCAGTTTTTTCTCTGGGACCAATGTCGCACCTCCCGGCTTTATGGTGCCACTGCCTACCAAAGGTTTCCGGACAGTAATAATTGAAGGTCTTACATTCCTTACTATTTTAGGATCATCATAAACCACCACTTGTGAATCTTCTTTTTGCCTCACTACCTGCAGGTTAGTCAGGTACCGTTCAATGCTGTCTCTTCTGCCTAACACGTCAATCATTATTGCCGCCTTTTCTTTCATTGGATTTTTGGGATAGTTGTTAACTATTTGACGCAGTACATTTATAGCAGCGCTATCCTGGTGTTTTTGAATGTAATATACCGATTGGATATAGAGCAATTGAGGGTTCCAATAACTTTTCCCGTAGAGGCTGTCTGCCAAATGTTTTTCCCGGATGGCAGCATCGAAATTCCCTTCTATAAAAAGATTATAAATTTCATCGTAGCGGGCGGAAGCGGCCGTATCTTTTTTGGAAGGATTAAAACTATCGGGATGAAGAACGTATTGCGTATATATGCTTTTAGGATATTTATCAAGCAAAAGATTTTTAAAATAATCAGCCTGTTGAAGATTGCCAATCTTTCTATAGCAATAGGAAAGATTCAAATACAACTCACCATTGTAAATGCTATCCGGAAAACGCTTCAGCGATCGTTGGTAGGCATCTATTGCCGCGTAATAGTCTTCCAGCAGTTCCTGGTAATTCTTACCCAGTTGAAATAGAGAGTGTGCCACTTTGGTATTGGAAGAATCCATCTCTGATTTTGTAAGAGGGATATTTGCCAGTAATCCTGCCTCAGATATATCTAACTGGCGAAGAATACCCATTGAGTCTGCTTTGGCACTTCCTTTTTGCGACGTATTGTTATCAGCTGCTTCATCAGGGTTATTACCCGGAGCGCCAATATTAATCGCGTTACTTGAAACGGAAGAAAGCCTCCAATTATCCACATTTTTTCTCTTGCCCCAATTGTTTTGAAAATCAGTATATCCTTTTCCTTTTAAATCGTTATTATAAAAATACCACTGTCCATTGGAGGTGTTGTTAGAAAAAAGATCAGAAGATTGATTACGAGTTGCAAAATAATCAGAAGCAGAATTGGTATTGCCGTTATCGCCATTTTTTATGCCACGTTCTTTATTTAATTGTTTTGATAGTTTTTTTATTAACAGCGTTCTATCGTAAGTGGTTAAGGCAGCAATTGACTGCAGGCTGTCTTCCCTGTCAATTATATTTAAATTTCGTACCACTTGCTCCAAAGCGATTCTTCTTGATGTAATTTCCTCGATATTGGTCAATGTGGTATCACCTGTTTGAATGCTGTCGTAAAAATTAAAAGCGTACCGGTAATTTTTTTGTTGATAGTTGATTTCGGCCAAAATAAGAAAGGCCTTATTCTTCAGAGAAAGGTCTTCCTTGTTATAAATGGTACTTTTTCTATAAAGAGTTTTAGCGGCTGATGTATCGGGTTTTTCTAATGCAAGTTCGGCGGCAGAGAAATAAATAATATCGCGATAAGGCTCGAATTTATCTTTTCGGGCCATATGTATCAATGTGGCAATGCTTTTATCAAACTCTTTCGGGTCAGTGCTTTTCAGCATCTTTGCCTTATTAAGATTTGCATAAATATCCATCAACGGATCAGTCGTTAATTTGATGACTCTGTTGTAATAATTAGAGGCAGTATCCTGGTGATGGGTAAGCTCGTAAAGTTGGGCCAGCAGGTAATCTCTTCTCGCCCGATCGGCAACATCAATTGCATTAGGCAAAGCGTTCACCATGTAAACGATAGCGCTGTCATACATCTGCTGTTTAAAAAACCAGTAGCCCTGCACTTCATTAAAATAGGTATTAAGGCGCTTTGGAAATAATGGGTCGTTCTTTAAAGTATTAATTAAACCGGCCGCTTCGGCATATTTTTCCTGGTCAGTTAATGTTCTTATTTGCCACACAAAAGCATCGTTCCTGCTGGGTGGGCGTGTAAACGCTTTGTCAATAATAGTCCTGTCCTCTTTATTGGAAATACTAATGAAATCTTTGTCATCATTTTCATTGGAGCCTACAACCATCTTGTCATCCATGCCTTTCTTTTTCCCGGGGTAAAGATTAAAATTGATAAACTGGAAGGTCATGGAAGCGGAGTCAAACGCTTTTCTGAAATAATAGGCTTCTCCTATCAGCAGGTAAAGATTATCTACCCAATTATTGCGAAGGTCGTGAAGCAAGATACCTGCAGTAGCTTTATAAATTACTGAATCCAATTCTGTTTTTTGGGAAGCAGTATTGTCTAAAGAAAAACTGTAGTAGGAGAGTAGCTTAGAATAATCTTCTTTATTGGATAATCGTGCCTGCTCTATTACGCTGTTAAGTTTATTGTTAGCATTAAAAAAATAATTATAATGGGTCACGGTATTTTGAACAAACCTCCTGGGAACAGTGAATTTTTTCTGGCCGGTCTTTTCAGATTTTAATATTTTTTCTTTGAATTTTGCCGGCTTGTCTTTTCGCAGGTCAAAAGTAATGTTACCCAACTGTGCATGAACATCCGGAAGTAAAAAAAACAAAAAAAGTAAAACCGATACAAATCTGATCCGGTTATTCATGAATTGGTTCAATTTTATAGAATAAGATTAAGAAAAAAAGCTCTTTTAATAGTCACGAACTTCTTTCTGCAAAAATATTTTAAAAATACGGTTATTTAGGCTAATATGTCAATAAATGGGATGCGTGTATTATTTTTAACAACCTAAAAATGAATAACGCAAAAATGGAATATGGGATTGTTCAGCGGAAAATAAGTGATGAGTAATAGGTGGTGAGGAAATGAGCGATAGGTGATGAGGATGAGAAAAATAAAAAATCAGGTTAATTGTTTGTCTGCTGTGTTAATTGAATAAGAAAGAATAAGTTCATAATGAAATCAAGAAAAGAAACGAACAGGGAACTTTTACAGTATGCAGGTATGGGAATGCAATTCCTGGTAAGCATTGCTTTGGGGATATTTATTGGCATAAAAGCTGATAAATGGTTAAATTTTTCATTTCCTTTGCTCGTTTGGATTTTGCCATTGCTTATTATTGCAGGACTTATTATAAAAATTATTAAAGACACTTCAAAGAATGATTGAAAACTCATCAAGGAAATTTTTACCCGTTGCGGTTCCATGCCTGGTTATTATGATAGTGATTATGATCTTCAAAAAGCCCCTTACTTCTTTTGGATTAGATATCAATTTCTTAATATTTGCGAATCTTTTACTTTATTTATTAAGTTACTTTAGTTTTATTATTCAAATAAACGGAATTGGATCTAAGAGCGCCCATGCATTTGTTCGCGGACTTTATGCTTCGCTTATGCTTAAAATGTTTGTGGTTATAGGCGCCATATTTATTTATATATACGCGTTTGGTGGAATTGTAAATATACCAGCTCTATTTATAGCAATGGTGATCTACCTCTTTTATACTTCCATCGAAGTAGCTCAGTTAATGAAAATTGCCCGCAAGAAACCCAATGCGTAAAAAAGAATCTCCTTTAAATCAACTGAATGATTATTTGCCGGATGGCGCTTATGAAGATGTCGCCTATTACCTGGTGGAATATAAAGTGCATCTTACCGTTACTCGTGAAAGGCTCACCAAACTGGGAGATTACCGTAATAAACACCTGGACAAAAATCATCGCATCAGTGTGAATGGAAATCTGAATAAATATTCTTTTCTAATTACGTTGCTGCATGAATTGGGACACCTTGTGGCTTATGAAAAATATGGAAACCGGATACAGGCACACGGCGCGCAATGGAAAAGTGAATATGGAAATATCCTGGCTCGCTTTATTTCGAAAAAAATATTCCCGGGCGACATAGAAAAAGAATTACTGAAGACATTAAAAAACCCCGGCGCCAGTTCGTGTGCGGAAGCTCCGTTATTAAGAATTTTAAAAAAATATGACCCTCATAAGCCAGGGATTTTTTTATTGGAAGAATTGCCCGATGAAAGTTTATTCAGATTCAAGAATGGCCATATTTATAAAAAAGGCACCAGGCAACGGACTCGTTTTTTATGTAAGGATATGACCAACAGCAGGCTGTTTTTATTTAGCCCTGT
>JBDTGD010000083.1:0-6342 GCA_039937595.1 Ginsengibacter sp.
CATCACTCATAACTTTTCGCCCAATCTACTCTTCCATTTCCTCTCTTATTACGTCAGATATTTTTACCAACACTTTATCTATGCGGTGGCCATCCATGTCTACAATTTCAAATTCAAATCCACGCCATTCAAATTTGTCGCCCGTGGCAGGTATTCTTTTTAACTCGTGCAAAATAAAACCCGCCAGCGTATCAAATTCATTTTCTCCTTCATTTATCCAAATGGTTTTATCAAACCTTGTGAGAAAATCATAAAATTGAATTTGACCATCTATTAAATAGGTGCCATCGTTTCTTTCGATGATTTCATATTCATCATCTTCTTCTTCCGGCATCTCCCCTACTATCGCGTTTAAAATATCTTTTACGGTAATCATCCCAAGCATGCTGCCATATTCGTCAACAATAAAAGCATAATGGATTTTGGTTCGCTTTATTTTTTCGAGGACCTGGTAGGCAGAATTATTTTCAGGAATAAAGAGCGCCTTTCTCATAAGTTCTTTTAACGGCGCGTCGGGCTTCAGGTACATGTCCTTTACATAAACAATACCTTCAATATTATCAATAGTTTCATTACACAACGGATAAACAGAATGCTGGAATTCTTTAATTTTTACTTTTACCGACGATCGCTCTTCATTCACGTCAAACCATACTATATCTGTGCGATGTGTCATTAAAGAAGTAATATTCCTGTCGCCCAGGTGGAAAACCCTTTCTATAATATCTTTCTCTTCTTCCTCGATAGCACCTAATTCGCTACCCTCATTTATCATGGCTTTTATCTCTTCCTCGGTAACCTGGGTGTCAGTACTTTTTTTTATTTTAAAAAGCGTGAAAAAGCCAGAACTGATGATGCTCAACAACCAGACAAGTGGATAAGAGATCGTACTGAGTAATTTTATAGGAGCTGCTACGCTTTTAGCAATGCGTTCGGGATTCATCAGCGCCAGCCGTTTTGGAATGAGTTCCCCCAAAAGAATGGACAAAAAGGTAACGATGATTACAATAATTACTAAGGCAATAGTATCTGCATAAGGCCTGATAAAATTGATTTTTTCAAGAAAAGGTTGCAGGTAAATGCTGAACCTTTCACCTGAATAAACACCGGTTAATATCGAGATAAGTGTAATATAGATTTGCGTAGTAGATAAAAATATTTCCGGATTTTCTTTCAGTTCTAAAGCAATCTGAGCATTTTTATCCCCTTTATTAGCGCCTGCCTCCAACCTGCTTTTCTTTGACGAAACCAAAGCCATTTCACACATTACAATAAAGGCGTTCAAAAGAATTAAGAATAATAATATAATCAGTTCAACCATAAATAATTTTTTCAATGAGGCATCTCCAATCCAATTCCTTTATTGAATATGGTTGCCGGAATGTATCCCGTAATAAGGCCTGCTATTGCCCCGCAGAATATATCGAACGGAAAATGAACTCCTACGTATACCTGTGCATAAGAAATAGCAAATGCCCACAAAAAAAGAAACGCCCATTTTGGGCTTACCGCTTTACGAAACGTTGTAAATATAAACATTGCTGCGGCAAAATGATTGGCCGCGTGAGAAGAAGTAAAACTGGAGCTTACCGGGCAGTAGGAAACCAACACCCTTATGTTGCCCACAAGGTAAGGATCGTGGCATGGTCTCAGCCTGAGAAAATTGTCCTTTATCAGCGTGCTGCTTACAAAATCGCTGAGCATCACGTTCGCAATTAAAAAAAGCACCCACAACCATCCCCTTACTTTAAAATTGATAGTAGCAAAAAGTGCCAGGAAAAAATAGAAAGGCACCCACACGGCAGGCTCACGAATAAAAGGAAAAAAAACATCAAAAAATTCATTATGCCATTGCCCGTTCATTTTTTCAAACAACCTGTAATCAAATTGTTTTATAGCATCGGGAAGGAATGCGGCATTCTGTATCTCTATGAGGTTCATTTACGCAAAAATAACCATTGATTAAAAAACGTAGTTAAATATTTACTTTTGCCGGATTCATTACGCCCTCATCGTTACACTTTTTATATCTTCATTTAAATTCTTTTAATGAAAAAACGAGCCAACTTTCCCTTACTGGTAAAATGGATGTTCCTTACGGGAATCGCGTTTTTGATTTTTATGACCATTATGCGTTTTGTGTTTTTTTACCATTTCGCTCCGCACAACTATACTTTTTCTAATTGCCTGTCCGCATTTTTACTTGGATTTCATTTTGATGTAAGAATTGTGAGCGGCATTGTGCTGTTTCCGTTTGTGGTTGGCAACCTTCATTTGAAATATAATGCCAGAAATCGTTTGACAGGCGGCAGTATTGCTCAAATAGCCTTGACAGTAATCATCATGGTCCTGCTCGTTTATTTTATGCGTAAAGGACATGCTACTCCGTCCACTTTAATCTCTATAAGTATTTTATTCGCATTGATACTGGTGTGGCTTTTCAAAACGAAAAATTGTAATCCTTTTGAAAATACTGCATCGCGCCGCATCTTTAAAATATACTTTTTAATTATTGCCTTCATTCTGGTATTTCTTTATGCTATTGATTTTGAACACTTCGATTACCTGCATCAAAGGCTGAATGCAGGCGCCATGAATTATCTTTCCGATGCCAAGATCTCTTTGAATATGGTTTGGGAAACCTATCCTGTAATCACTTTATTTATTTTAGTAATTATTGCTACGGCCTTAATATATTGGCTAATTGTAAGATGGTACCAAAGAATCAAAAATTCTTCTTTTACCGGCCAAGTGGTTACTAAATTTTTAATGGGATTTTTTTTCGCGCTGCTACTTGGTTTGGGCGTCTTTGGAAAATTAAATCAATTCCCGTTGCGATGGAGCGATGCGTTTACTTTTGACGATAATTTTAAGGCCAATCTGGCATTGAATCCTGTTCAGAGTTTTTTAAGCACCCTGAAATTTAAAAATTCAAATTTTGATATTAAGAAAGTAAAGGAATATTATCCCTTAATGGTTCAATATCTTGGTGTTCAAAACCCGGATTCAACCCATTTGAATTATACCAGGATTCATAAAGCGGTGGCACCTGCAAACCCTCCAAATATCATAGTTGTTATCTGTGAAAGCTTTTCAGCTTATAAAAGCAGCATGTGGGGCAGCCCATTAAACACGACTCCCTATTTTAACGAAATGTGTAAACAAGGTATTTTTTTCGATCGCTGTTTTACACCGGCTTATGGAACTGCCCGTGGCGTATGGGCTGTGGTAACCGGAATCCCCGATGTGGAATATCCAACTACTTCCAGCCGCAATCCCGCTTATGTGGATCAGCATTCCATCATTAATGACTATAAAGGTTATCACAAATATTATTTTATTGGGGGAAATCCGAGCTGGGCAAACATTCGCGGATTACTTACCAATAACATAGACAGTCTTCATTTGTACGAGCAGGAAGATTATAAGTCAAAGCCAATAGATGTATGGGGTATCAGTGATAAGAATTTATTTCTCGAATCCAATAATGTTCTTAAACAACAGAAGCATCCATTTTTTGCAATCATCCAAACGGCCGACAACCACAGGCCTTACACCATTCCTGAGGAAGACAGAAAAGAATTTCCATTGAAAAGTTTCCCTATTGATACTTTGAAAAAATATGGTTTTGAAAGTAATGCAGAATTGAATGCTTTTAGGTTTACAGATTTTAGCTTCGAAAAATTCATCGAGGCCGCTAAGAAAGAAACTTATTTTAAAAATACCATTTTTGTATTTGTGGGTGATCATGGAATCCGCGGCAATGCCGGAAGTATGTTTCCGGAGGCCTGGGAGAAAGATGGATTAACTACGCAACATGTACCGCTGCTTTTCTATGCGCCATCATTGTTATCGCCGCAAAGGATTGACAGAACCTGTTCGCAGCTTGACCTTGTCCCCTCAGTGAGTTCGTTGGCAGGGATTTCATATACCAATACCACTTTAGGAAAAGATTTATTTGACACAGTTCAGAATAATTTACAGTTTAAAAACAATGCATTTCTATTTGACCCGGAAGTAAAACAAATAGGAATGGTTACGGATGATTTTAGTTATGTGCACAATCTTTTGAGTGGAATAGAAGATTTCCGTTCGTCAAAAGATAATTTACCCTTACCTCTAAACTCTGAAACAGCGGCTGATAACAAGGCGCTTCATGATTTGTCGCAGGCATATTACGAAACGGCCAGGTATATGCTACTTAACAATAAAAAAGAAAATGAAAAAAAACCTTAGGAAATTTAACCGTTCATTTTCATTATGATTATAAAAGCTAAAATTTCAAAATCAATTCCGTTGACCATTCAATGGCTGTTGATGCTTTGGTTTATTTATATCATAATCTTTACAGTTCTGAGAATTGCGACGGTCGTATTATTTATTCCTGAAGGTGATTCATTTACTTCCTTGCTGCCTTCCTTTTTGCTGGGCTTCAGGTATGATGCTAAATGGATCGCTATTATTTTATTACCTATTGCAATCCTGTCGGTGTATGCAAAGTTTTCCCCGTTCTATTCTGAAAGAAATAAAAAATTCTGGTCGTATTACCTCGCGGTCGCTACGTTAATTGTCTTGTTTTTTTTCAGCGCCGATTTTGGAAATTTTAGTTACAACCATACGCGTATCAATGCAAGCGCTTTAAACTTTGCAGAGGATCCGGCCATCTCTTTCGAGATGCTTTGGCAAAGTTATCCAATAGTGTGGTTGGTGGCGGCTTTAATCATTGCTGTGTTTTTACTCTCACGGCTTTTCAAAAGTACCCATGTACTTACCACTAAAAGAAATCTCCAGGAAAACAGGATATATAAAAGCCGTTGGCATATCGGTGCTATTTTATTTTTGCTTTGGAGCCTGTATGGAATTTTTTCGTTAAAACCTTTAAAGTGGAAAGACGCTTTTGAACTGAACAATAATTTTAAATCCTATGTAGCATTAAACCCATTACAGAATTTCTTTTCTACCTTAAAATTCAGAAACCCTTCATTTGATGATGAGAAGGCGAAAGGAAATTTTCCCCTAATTGCAAATTTTCTTCAATTAGACCCCAAAAATATCGCTGATGATGATTATTCAAGAGACATACTACCTAATAGCAAATCGCTGGAAAGCAGGCCTAATATAGTATTGGTCATTTGCGAAAGCTTTAGCATGTATAAGAGTAGCATGAGTGGTAACCCGTTAAATGCAACTCCCTATTTTAAACAATTGTGTGACAGCGGTATTTTTTTTGACAGGTGCTTTACACCCACTTTCGGCACGGCTCGCGGCGTTTTTGCCATCGTAACAGGAATACCGGATGTGCAACTTTCAAAATTTTCGACCCGAAACCCTGCTGCGATCCATCAACATAGCATCATTAATTCTTTTGAAGATTATAATAAATTTTACTTCCTCGGAGGCAATAGTGACTTCAATAATTTTGATGGGTTGATAAAAAACATCAACGGAGTTCATATTTACCAGGAAGGCTCTTATAAATCCAAACCATTAAATGTCTGGGGCATTAGTGACAAAAATCTGTTCCTTGAATCCGAAAATATTCTTTCAGAGCAGCAAAAGCCTTTTTTTGCTATTCTTCAAACCGCGGACAACCATCGCCCTTACAGCATTCCTCCAGAGGATTCTGATTTTGTAAGAAGAACAGTAGATGAAGATACACTTCATAAATACGGATTTGAATCGCTGGAAGAATTTCAGTCTTTCTGCTATACTGATTATTGTTTTAAAACCCTGATAGAAAACGCAAAAAAACAACCCTGGTTTAATAATACCATTTTTGCATTTGTGGGGGATCATGGAGTAGAAGGTGAAACTTCAGCGATGTATCCCAAAGCGTGGGATAAAGGAGCTTTAAGCGATGAACATGTACCCATGTTGTTTTACGCGCCCAAATTATTAACACCGCAAACGAGGCATGAGGTCGTGTCCCAAATTGACATCCTTCCCACGATTGCAGGAATGCTTCATCAGCCATACACCAATACCACTTTGGGTCGCGACGTTTTAAATTCAAAAGATAAGATGCACGCTGCATTTATTATTCATCATGATGAAGGCAACATCGGCTTAGTAACTGATGATTATTATTTTGTAAAGAATTTAAGAGTTACTACCAACGACCTGATGCCGGTAAAATCAAACGAGCTTGCACTAAGTAAACTACAGAAAGATTCTGTAAAAAATGAACTTTCAAAACTTACCACAGCTATTTATGAAACTGCGAAATGGATGCTCGTAAATAATAAGGATAGCGCCGGCCAATCGGTAGCCTCGGAGATACACAAATAAATTTTAAAAGACAGGTCACGACCTGTCCCTACGGCCGTAAATATATGCATGTTG
>JBDTGD010000084.1:0-2156 GCA_039937595.1 Ginsengibacter sp.
ACGCCAAGAAAAGAATTAAAAACGAGTGCCCCGGCAAAAATCGTTACAGATGCTTTTGCAATTACATAGCTCAAGAGTTGTATAATAGACAGTAATCTCCTGGCTTTTGCATTAAACCGCCTTTCAAGGAACTCGGGCATAGTATAAACCATACTGCGCATATAAAATGGAACAAACACCCAGCCCAATACCAGCACCACCCATGAATGCATTTCGTAATGACCCATTACAAGGCCGGAAGTGGCTCCGGTACCTGCAAGGCCGACAATATGCTCAGATCCCACATTAGAAGCAAGAATGGATGCCCCGATAACCCACCATCCAAGATTGCGGTTGGCCAGGAAATAGTCTGAAGCAGATCCTCGCTTTTTTCGTATGGACCAAACTGAAACTCCGGCAATAATAAGCAGATAAAGAATTACAAAAAGTATATCAACCGTTCCAAGAAAATGCATAAAGAAGACTTTAATTTTTGATTAATATTTAGATAAAACGGTAAAAGAACCAAGAAGGTTTTATAAAAGAATTTATAAATTAAATAACTTACAAAAAAACCTTCCTGATTTATCGATTAATGATCAAATAAAACGGTTAATCATATTTTCAAAATATTCCTGTTTGCCGCTTCTCACAACAGGTTCGCCGCCGTCTGAAGCAAGATTTCTCAGGTCTTCTAAAGTCAGTTTTCCTTCTTCAAAAGCTTTTCCATTTCCTTTATCAAAAGAAGCGTATCTGTCTTCACGCAATTTTTTATAATCAGATTTATTTAAAATATTATCTGCAATAATCAGTGCTCTTGCCATCGCGTCCATGCCACCAATGTGTGCATAGAAAAGATCAGCAGGGTCGGTTGAACTTCTCCTGATCTTCGCATCGAAATTGATTCCGCCACTTTTCAATCCACCTGCTTCGAGAATGATAAGCATCGCTTCCGCCAGTTCATTGATATTATTTGGGAACTGATCGGTATCCCATCCATTTTGATAATCGCCGCGGTTGGCATCCATGCTTCCAAGTACTCCTGCGTCAGAAGCCACCTGCAATTCGTGGGTAAAAGTGTGGCCGGCAAGAGTTGCATGATTTACTTCTATATTCAATTTGAAATCATCCATCAAATCGTATTGCCGCATAAAACTAATACATGTAGCCGCGTCGTAGTCGTATTGATGTTTGGTAGGCTCGCATGGTTTGGGCTCAATGAAGAATGTACCTTTAAAACCATTTTTCCTTGCATAATCTTTTGCAGTGTGTAAAAATTTCGCAAGATGTTCCTGTTCTCTTTTCATATTAGTATTCAACAAAGTCATGTACCCTTCTCTGCCTCCCCAGAAAACATAATTTTCGCCACCCAGCTCAATAGTCGCATCCAGCGCGGCTTTCACCTGAGCTGCAGCATGAGTCAGCACCTGGAAATCAGGATTGGTAGAAGCGCCGTTCATATACCTTCTATGCGAGAAAAGATTGGCTGTACCCCACAACAATTTCACGCCACTCTCTTCCTGCTTTTGTTTTGCATAAGCCGTGATTACTTTTAACCTTTTTTCATTATCCGCAACATCGTTGGTATAATCCACAAGATCTACATCATGAAAACAATAATAAGGCATACCCATTTTAGTAATAAATTCAAACGCTGCGTCCATTTTATCCTTCGCTCTTCTCACAGCGTCCTCTTTATCATTCCATGGAAAGACATGAGTGCCTTCACCAAAAGGGTCAGCACCAACATTGTTGAATGAATGCCAATAAGCACATGCAAATTTGAAAAATTCTTTCATTGTTTTTCCTGCAATTTTCTTGTTTTCATCATACCAACGAAAGGCTAACGGATTATCACTCTTAAGGCCTTCGTATTTAATTTGGGGAATCTTTTTAAAAAATTCTTTTTTTCCTGTAAGTACTTGCATAGTGTTATTTGTTTAAATTTTAATTGCTTATAAAATGTTGTTCTATAAAAAAATGAATCTCCATACGATATTTTATTTCATCCTTCCTTCCAGTACCCTGACCGCCATTAGCTGATATGCCTTGTTTCTTAATTCCATTATTTAGTGTTAATGATGATGCATGTCTTGCCCTGCGTTTTTAGTAAAATCCAGCCGGGCCAGTTTGTAAGTTGTAAATTTACTATCATCTTCTTTAATTTTAATATTTGT
>JBDTGD010000085.1:0-2358 GCA_039937595.1 Ginsengibacter sp.
ATGAATTAAAGGAACCGTCTGCTGACACTAATTCAATAACTTGTTATGGCTTGAACAATGGTAAGGATACCGTCTTAATGAAAATAAAAATTGACGAAGGCCAGGTTTCAGGAGATTTGATGTATCATTATTTCGAAAAAGATAAAAACACAGGGACTTTAAAAGGGAAGATGATTGGGGATACGCTTTTGGGGACTTATACCTTCATGTCGGAAGGTAAAGAATCTGTAAGACCGGTTGTTTTTTTAAAAAACGGAAACGAAATGATCGAGGGTTATGGGAAGCTAGACTCTACGACAGGCGAACCAGACCTGGCAGATAGGTCTGCAATAAAGTTTGACAATAAATTTATTTTAAAACAAACCGATTGCCAATAGATACCATCGTTATGAATCTAACAAGGCTACTGTAGATTACGGTTTAAGAATTGGGCTCCAACTTTGTTTTCGAATTAATTTACTTTTTTTTCACATAAACGATTTACTTTTAAAGTCAAATAAATAGAATGACATGTCTGAAGAAAATGAAAGAATATTAGCGATTGATATTGGAGGCTCAAACATCAAAGCCACTGTATTAAACGACAAAGGGGATTATTTAAAAGAGTATGAAAGAGAAAAAACGCCTTCACCACCATCGCCCCAGAATGTGGTTGATTTGATAAAAAAGATAGCTGCCCGTTTTCCTGAATATGATAAAATAACTGCCGGTTTTCCTGGTTATGTAAAGGATGGTGTAGTAAAGACAGCGCCGAAATTAGGAAATGACGTTTGGAAAGATTATGACCTTCAGAAAGAATTAACGAAAGTGCTTGGCAAACCTGCGCTCGTTATTAATGATGCGGATTTGCAAGGTCTGAGTTTGGCTCAGGGTAAAGGTGTGGAGATGGTCATTACGCTTGGCACAGGGTTTGGTTCGGCAATAATGAAAGACGGGTATTTAATACCGCATCTCGAAATGTCTCAGCATCCAATTACAAAAAGCAAGAATTATAATGATTATGTGGGGGAAGCAGCATTAGTAAAGATTGGAAAAGAGAGATGGGTGAAAAGGATGAAAAAAGTGCTTAAAGTTTTAAAAACTGTATTTAATTATGACCATCTTTATATAAGCGGAGGCAATGCAAAATTGCTGACTTTTGAATTAGACAGCGATGTAAGTATTGAAAATAACAGGGAAGGTATAAAAGGTGGCGCCGTATTATGGAAACAGGAAGCACAAAAAATGAATCATTAACTAAATAAATAATTCTCAGAATGAAAATAGGTATCGCATGTGATCATGGAGGTTTTGATTTAAAAAACATACTTTATGATTTTTTGAAAGAAAAAGGATATGAAGTAAAAGATTTTGGAGCTTATGAGTTAGAAAATACCGATGATTTCCCAGATTTTGTGGTTCCTCTGGCAAGGGCAGTTGCTGCTAACGAACTGGAACGTGGAATCGCTGTTTGCGGAAGCGGAGTAGGGGCGGCTGTTGCGGCCAATAAAATATCCGGAGTGCGGGCCGCACTGATTCATGATCATTTCTCCGCGCACCAGGGAGTTGAAGATGATGCTATGAATTTGCTTTGCCTCGGTGGACGAGTTACAGCATTTGCCGCGGCAGAAGAACTGGTACTAGCCTTTTTGAACGCGAAATATATTGGTGCTGAAAGACATAAGAGGCGGCTGGCTAAAATAGCCCTACTGGAGAAATAATGGTAGATGTTTAAAAGAGTTTTTTCCAAATTAATTTATAAAATATGAAGAATCAATACAAAATTTTATTCTCAGATATTGGGGGCGTGCTGCTTAGGAATGGTTGGGGGCATGAGTCAAGAAAGGCCGCGGCAGAAAAATTTAAAATTGATTATTTTGAGATGGACATTCTCCACGATTTTATTTTTAATGTTTGGGAAATGGGGAAAATATCTATTGATGACTACCTGGATACGGTCGTGTTCAAAGAAAAAAGAAGTTTTTCGAGAAAAGAATTTAAAGAATTTATGTTGGCTCAATCGGTTGAACTTCCCAAGATGCTTCCCTGGATGATAAAGTGGAAAAATAAGAATAAAAACATTAAGGTAATTTCCCTTAACAATGAGCCGAAGGAATTAAACCAATACCGTATTGAGAAGTTCAAGCTGCATCAATTTTTTGATGCCTTCGTTTCTTCGTGTGAAGTAGGAATGCGCAAACCGGATCCGGGAATTTTTCTTCTTGCAATAGGTATCGCACAGGCAAAACCGAAAGAATGCCTTTATTTTGATGATCGAATTATGCTGGTAGAAGCCGCAAAGAAGGTAGGCATTCACGCCTATCATCACAAAGATTTTGAAAGCACTAAAAAGATTATTGAAAGTTTGTAGAATTGAAA
>JBDTGD010000086.1:0-4997 GCA_039937595.1 Ginsengibacter sp.
AGAGTTTTTAATAAATTCTACCGGGTGGAAGAAACATCCCACCGGTTCCAGGGCCTGGGCTTAGGATTATTTATCTGTGAAAATGTAATAAATGGGCACAACGGAACTATAGGCGTGACCAGTAAACTAGGCGAAGGCTCCGAATTCTATTTTTATATTCCAATACATCCCCCGGAGGAAGAAAAATAACTTTTTAGATCATGAGATTAACAATGAAACGCAACTTGCTTTTTGGACTCGGTCTTTCCTTAGTCCTGCTCTTAATCAGTTCTACTGCTTCCTATATCAGCATTACCAATTTAATTAAGAGTTCCAGGATGGTAAGCCAGAGCCATCAAACCATTGACAATCTAAATTCTTTTCTATCAATATTAAAAGATGCTGAAACAGGACAGCGGGGTTTTATCCTTACCGGAGATCCTTCATTTTTGACACCTTATAATGAGGCCAAAGAAAAAATGGCGGAAAATTTTAATACACTAGTGCCCGAAATTGGCAGTAGCGCGTTACAAAAAGAAAATTTAGAAAGATTAAGATTAGATATTGAAAAAAGAATGGAGGTATTGGATGAGAACTTAAAATCCAAAAAAATCAACGGAACCGTAAGCAATGTAGATCTGCTCAAAGGTAAAACCTATATGGACGACGTAAGATCCGTAATTGATAGTATGCAAAATGAAGAAAGACGACTGTTGTACGTACGCACGGCCAGTCTTAAAAGTTTAGCAAGTATCACGCCGTCCCTGATTATTTTGGCGGCTCTTTTAGCCTTTGGCATTACCCTGTTTTTCTATCGAAAGGTATCTTTTGATTTTAATGAAAAAGTGAGATTAGAAGACGAACTGAAAATGAAGAATGAAAGATCTGCAAAAAGAATCGACGCGATAGAAAAATTAGTATCACAAATATCTGAAGGAGACTACAACATCAAATTAGATGATGAAACGAAAGATAACCTCGGCGGCTTAGCCGGTTCGCTGAATAGTATGGCAGATTCCTTGCAAAATTCTTTTACATTATTGGAGGAAAAAGAATGGCTTCAATCAGCAATTGCACTTGTAAATGACACGATAGTAGGTGAGAAAGATCCGGCAGCCCTGGCGTCGGATATCCTGGAAAACATTATAGATCGTACCGAAAGCAAGGTTGCGGCTTTGTACATTTTGGAAGAGGATAAGTTACTACATCTTGCGGGAAGCTATTCCCTGGCAGAAAATGAAAAGAAGCCTGTTTTAAAAATCGGTGAGAGCATCCCCGGTCAATGTTTTCTATCAGGCAGACAAATACTCTTAAAAGACATTCCGGCAAATGAAGCTACCATTAGCTATGCGGCGGGGAAAACAAAGCCACGCAATGTAGTAGCATTGCCACTTGCCAGAAACAAAATTGCAATTGGCGTTTTAGAATTAGGCGCGCTCCATGATTACACACCATTGCAATTAGAATTCTTAAAAAGCATTACCGCTAACATTGGGCTAGCTTTTTATGGAGTACAAAACAGGAAACGATTGCAGGAACTGTTAGTAGAAACCCAGGCCCAAACAGAAGAATTACAAATGCAGCATAGCGAGTTGGAAAGTATTAATGCAGAACTTGAGGCCCAAACTCAAAAAGTGCAGGCTTCGGAAGAGGAGCTGAGAGTGCAGCAGGAAGAATTAATGCAAACCAACCAGGAATTGGAAGAAAGGACAAGCATGCTGGAGGAAAAAAATAAATTAATTGAAGAACGCAACACTGACATTCAACAAAAATCAAAAGAACTGGAACAGAGTACGAAGTACAAGTCTGAATTCCTGGCCAATATGTCGCATGAATTGCGTACTCCTCTAAACTCCATTTTACTTCTTTCGAGGCTGATGGCCGACAGCAAAGAGCTTGATAAGCAATACGTGGAATACGCGGAAGTAATGCAGAGTTCGGGCCAGGGATTGCTTAGTTTGATAGATGAGATATTGGATCTTTCTAAAATAGAAGCCGGCAAAATGACCCTTGAGATTGCTAACGTATCCCTACAGGAAATTGTATCAGAGATGAATGCTCTTTTTTTACCGGTTGCCAAAAATAAAAATCTTGAATTTAAGGTAAATATTGAAGGGAGTATTGAAACTTTGCTAACCGATAAAATGCGACTGGAACAAATCTTGAAAAACCTGCTTTCCAATGCGATGAAATTTACGTCAACCGGTTATGTATCTATGAACATCTCAGGTGACGCTGCGGGAGAAAAAGTAATTTTCAAAGTAGCAGATACCGGCATCGGCATTTCGAAAGATAAACAAAAACTGGTATTTGAGGCCTTTCAACAGGCAGATGGATCTACCAGGAGAAAATTTGGAGGAACAGGATTGGGGTTGTCTATAAGCCGCGAACTGTCCATATTATTAGGAGGCGAAATAGAATTAAAAAGCAACGAAGGTGTTGGCAGCGAATTTATTTTAAGCTTGCCTGCCAATATAAATAATGCATTAAATACACCTTTAAAAATTGAGAATGAAAAAATCACTCCCCAGCATGAAGTCACAATAGTAGAACAACAAAAACGGTTTATTGTTGATCACATTCCTAATAAGATAGAGGACGACAGAAACCATATTTCCAAAGACGATAAGGTAATTTTAATTATAGAAGATGATACTTCCTTCGCAAAAATTCTTTTAGATTTTTCACGGCAAAAAAATTACAAAGGTATAGTGGCCGTGCAGGGCGACAAGGGTATAGAACTCGCAAATCACTTTAAACCGCGGGCCATTCTCCTGGACATTCAATTGCCGGTGATGGATGGATGGCAGGTGATGGAAGCATTGAAGTCTAACCCCGAGACACGGCCTATTCCGGTTCACATCATGTCGTCATTAAAATTAAAAAAAGAAAGCTTACTAAGCGGAGCAGTAGATTTTATTGATAAGCCTTTTGCATTAGAACAAATGCAGGAAATTTTCAAGAAATTAGAAGAAGTGCTTAGCCGTTCGCCAAAAAAAGTGCTTATTGTAGAAGAAAACAAACAACATGCACAAGCATTGACATATTTTCTGGGCGCCAACAATATTACTACCCAAATAGCCAATAATATAAGCGAGAGTATTGAAACATTGAAAAGACATGAAATAGATTGTGTCGTTCTGGACATGGGAGTTCCTAATAAAATTGCTTACGAAACCCTCGAAACTATCAAGGAAATTAAGGGGCTGGAAAATCTTCCTATCATCGTTTTTACAGGTAAAAATCTTTCGGCAGGTGAGGAAACCCGCATAAAAAAATATGCCGATTCCATAATAGTAAAAACCGCTTATTCCTACCAGCGCGTTCTGGATGAAGCGGGATTGTTTTTGCACCTTGTAGAAGAAAAAAATAAAAAGAATCAATCTATTGATTCATATGAAAAAATATCGGAACTCAGGAACGTGATAAAAGGAAAGACCGTTTTAATAGCTGACGACGATGTGAGAAATATTTTTTCTCTCACCAAAGCATTAGAGACTCATCTCATGAATGTGCTCACAGCTACCAATGGCAAAGAGGCGCTTGATATCCTGAAAGGAAACAATAAAGTGGATGTAATACTAATGGACATGATGATGCCGGAAATGGATGGTTACGAAAGTATTCGTGAAATAAGAAAAATGGAAAAATACAAAAGGACGCCTGTACTGGCTATAACTGCCAAAGCAATGATGGGTGATAGAGAAAAATGCATTGCTGCAGGAGCATCAGATTATATTTCAAAACCTGTAGATATCGATCAGCTAATTTCATTATTAAGAGTGTGGTTGTACGATAGACTTTAATCAATATTTTCATGAAAAAGATCCTTATTATTGATGACGACAGTAAGAATATTTTTGCGCTGTCCGCGGTTTTAAAATCAAAAGGTTATCAATGCCTGTCAGCCATCAGTGCGAAAGGAGGCTTTGAAATTCTATCAAAAGATGATAATGTAGGTGTGGTGTTAATGGACATGATGATGCCCGAAATGGACGGCTATGAAGCGATTGGCAAAATACAGGAAAATGAAATATTTAAAGATATCCCGGTTATTGCCGTCACAGCCCAGGCTATGATTGGCGACAGGGAAAGATGCCTGGAGGCAGGCGCAATGGGCTATGTATCAAAACCAATCAACCTGGATGAATTGGTAGAATTATTAAACGGTCTAATCTAATCTATTTTGAATACATCAGATGTACTTGACGAGCAAATTGAAACACTCCTTTCTGATACACTGGAAATTTACGGCTATGATTTTACAGGTTATTCAAGAGCCTCCTTAAAAAGAAGGATCGTAAGGTTGTATTCTCTTGATAGCTTCGTAAGCTTTGCTGAGTTTAGATATAAGATTCGCACGGACGCCGGATATTTTAAAAGATTCCTTGAACAGGTAACAATTAATGTAACGCAGATGTTCAGGGATCCTGAATTCTATAAAGCATTAAGGAATGAAGTGTTGCCGCGGCTTGGAACTTATCCATTTATCCGCATCTGGATAGCGGGATGCAGTACGGGCGAAGAAGCTTATTCCATTTCTATCCTTTTACATGAATTGAATCTCCTGAATAAATCTTTGATCTACGCGACAGACATCAATGCTGCTGTTTTAGAAAAAGCGGGACAGGCAATGATTCCACTTAATAAAATGAAACAATATTCGGAAAATTATATTGCAGCAGGCGGCATCGAAAACTTTTCTGAATATTATACCGCGAACTACTCTTTAGCAAAGCTCGATAGCAGTTTAAAAACTAAAATTATTTTTTCTACGCACAACCTGGCCTCGGAAAATTCGTTTAATGAATTTCAATTAATCCTGTGCAGGAATGTGATCATTTATTTTGACAGACCTTTGCAGGAAAAAGTATTTGAGCTATTTGATAACAGCCTGGAAAATTTAGGTTATTTAGCGTTAGGAAGTAAGGAGACTTTAAATTTCTCTACAATTTCAAAAAAGTATAAAAGATTAGATGCTGAAAAGATATGGAGGAAAATAATGTAACAAAAAAATG
>JBDTGD010000087.1:0-5316 GCA_039937595.1 Ginsengibacter sp.
CCTGGCCCAATACTCAGATAATCAACGCGGTGAATGCCCTTCTCGGAATATTTATCTTCAATAGATTTTGGCACTAAAGCGCTATCCCCATTTAAAACACCATAATAAGCTTCCACTCCAATGAGAAATGTTCCCGCAGATTTTTTTTGCCATTCATTTTGAAGAAATGCCGCCCGATAAGAAAAACGTGTCGAATTAAAAATGTAGTATCGTGAAAAGCCTATTAATGTAATTTTCACATCAGGCCTGTAGTAATAATTTTTGCCTGGACCGGCAGCAAAACCGGAACTTAAGTAATACCCTTTATAAAATTGCCCGTAAACATCTGTGTTCCATTTTGGCCTGAAAAAATGAGTCTGCAGATCAAGGTATTTTGTTTTTCCTTTATCATCGTCTTTGTTTATATAGCCTAAACCATAAGCAAGGTTTAATGAAAAATTATGCCATGTGACTCCAATCCCCGTATTAAGGGTTGTGTTTGGCAGATAGTGCAGGTCTTTTGCCGCTTTACTTTTTATGTCAAATGAAGTGTACTTTTTGGAGAAATAAAAACGCCCGGTCATACTCTCAGGAAAATAAACATAGTAAGAAGTATCGTTTCCGCGGTTTGCCTGGGCGCTGCAACGACATTGAAAAATTAATAAAATAAATATCGTAAAAAAAAGTTTTTTTACGCATAGGTTTTCTAAGTGCATTTCACTGGTTAGGGTTTATGTTTTACTGAAATTAAGCAATCTCCTACTAAGAATATATATTTTCTTTATTAATTTTTTTTACTGAAGATGATACCTTTTCCAGTAAATCAGCAAATATTATTATTTCCTATTTAGGTAAAAGGATTATAGCAAATAAAAACCCGGATGTCTCCGGGTTCATTTTTATTAATCAAATAGATAAATTAGTTAACAAACTTAGCGTCTGCTCCGTCATAAATATCCTGGTATTTTTTAAGATTTGCTTTATCGCCAAGGCTCTGATAGATGTTTTGTAAAATGTTAGCTACAGACTTGTACTTTGATCTTTCGGTTTTCTTAAAACCATCACCGAATCCTTTTAAAGCATCTTCAGCATAAGGAATAGCTTGTTTCAGATTTGCCTCTCCCTTCGTGTTTAAATCAGCTTTTTGCGCTTTTTGATCCGGAGTAATACCTGCAGTTTTAATTTTATCAGCATTTTGTAATGTTATAATTCCTTTATTATAATAATACTGGGCGTAAAGCAAATTAACCCCAGGATTTTGTGGATCAAGAGAATGTGCTTTTTCTAATTGATTCTGCAATGTAGTTAATAAAGCATCTTTGTCATTTATTACAGTTCCTTCGTCACTATTATAAACATAGCTGAAAATCTCGGTAGCATAATTCAGATGATAACGCACACTGTCCGGATGTCTTGTAGTTAGTTCATCATATTTCTTAAATAATGCAGGTTTATTCTCTTTTTCTCTGTAATAGTCCATTTCTACAAAATCAAAATAATCATCGTTAGGATAAAACTGTCTCCCAAGGGCTGCGTATTTCACCATATTGGCCGAATCTCCTGCTGTTTTATAAGTTAAAGTAAGCCACTGATAAGGAAGTTCATAAGCAATATCCGATGTATCCTTTTCATTATGCATCCCTTTTATATGAGCATCTGCCAATTCCTTAAAATATTTCTCCGCGAGAGCATTGTTCTTTGAATTCAAAGCGGCCTTAGCTATGTTGAGAACCAAAGTGGTATCTACTTTTCCAATGTTTGCCCATTTATGCTCGCGAATATATTGCCCCGCTTCATCTGCTTTTATGAATAAATTCATTGCCTTGGCAAATTCTGCAGTATCCGCCTTGGGTGCGGCTTCATTAAATGCGCTCGCTCCTTCTGAAAAATAGCCTGAGTACACCCCGAAGATTGGCGCATAGTTATCTTTTACCACCAGCAGGGTTACTTTAGGGTTTGTAGAATCTACAATAGCTTTTTTAAAAGCATCAAAAGCTTCACCATAAGGATCTCCCGTTAACGGACCTTTCTTCGCAGCATCATCCGCCAATATTACATCTACTTTGCTTTTCAAATAAAGAGCCTCAGTATTCTTCGGGTCTTTAGCAAGTATCCCGTCTATCTGAGTTTTAGCCTCGTCATATTTTTTATCATTGACCAGGGAAGTGGCTTTCTTCATGTCCTTATCCTGTCCAAAAGTTAGGGTGACGAGAAATGTAAATAGTAACGGTAAAACTATTCTTTTCATGTGTTTTTTTTTATTTGTTTAATTATTGGTTTTCAATTTCTTCGTCAGGTTCGTCGGAAATTTTACTATCATCTTCTTCTATCTTCTCCTCATCCTTTTCGACGCCCGCATCTCCCTGTTCGGTCTCACTTTTCCCCTCGGTGGTTTCGCCGTTATCAATCACGATTTCAGCCTCTTCTGTATCGCTTTCTATTTCGTTGTCATTTAGTTTAGTAATTGCGGCGATTTCATCTCCTTCGTCTAATTTTATCAATTTTACTCCCTGAGTAGCTCTTCCCGCTTCACGAATTGACGCAATTGAAGTACGGATAGTGACACCTGATTTGCAGGTGATCATCAAATCCTGCTTTTCGTTAACATTTAAAAGTCCAATCAACTTTCCGGTTTTTTCGGTTACATTAATTGTCTTCACACCTTTACCTCCACGGTTGGTAGTTCTATATTCTTCTACCGCTGTCCTTTTACCAAAACCTTTTGCACTCACCACCAAAATACTCACATCAGGATCATTGATATTTACACAAATCATACCAACAACTTCGTCTATGCTTGCATCAACAGAAATTCCGAAAACTCCAATAGCTCCCCTGCCTGTCGGCCTTACTTTTTCTTCAGGAAACCGGATAGCTCTTCCGCTTTTTACTGCCATCATTATCTGCTGTTTTCCATCAGTAAGGCACGCGTCTAACAATTGATCACCTTCGTTGATTGTAATCGCGTTGATTCCATTTTGTCTTGGTCGCGAAAATTCAGCAACTTTTGTTTTCTTGATAATTCCTTTCCGGGTACAAAGTACGATATAATGATTATTTATATACTCTTCGTCCTGAAGATTTTTTATAGTGATGATAGTTCTTATCTTATCATCTGCCGGAATCTGGATTAAATTCTGGATAGCCCGTCCCTTACTTTGCTTCTCCCCGTCAGCAATTTCATATACTTTCAACCAAAAGCACTTGCCATTTTCAGTAAAGAATAATAAAGTGTGGTGGGTGGAAGCAACAAATAATTGTTCGATATAATCTTCCTGGCGTGTACTGCTACCACGCGCTCCGCGGCCTCCGCGGCGCTGTTGGCGATATTCAGAAGCTGAAGTTCGCTTTATATACCCAAGATGTGAAATAGTAACCACAACGTCTTCTTCTTCAATAAGGTCTTCAATGCTCATTTCATCAGCCAGGTAGACAATTTCGCTTTTACGCTCATCACCATATTTTTCCTTTATCTCAGTTAATTCATCCTTAATAATCTGGAATCTTTTGCCTTCATCACCCAGGATATCTTTCAAGCGTGCGATAAGTTGCATTACTTCTGTATGCTCTTCCCTTATTTTATCACGTTCCATTCCGGTAAGACGCTGTAGCCTCAATTCCAATACGGCTTTTGCCTGTATTTCACTCATCCCGAAACTGGACATTAAACCTTCTTTTGCAATATCCGGCGTAGCTGAGTTTCTGATCAACTTAATTACTTCATCCAGGTGATCTAAAGCAATCAGGAACCCTTCCAATATATGCGCTCTTTCTTCTGCCTTTCTTAGTTCGAATTTGGTTCTTCTAACGATTACCTCGTGCCGGAAATCTACAAATTCGCGGATAAGATCTTTGATGTTTAAAGTTTTTGGCCTCCCGTGCACAAGTGCCACATTGTTGATTCCAAAAGAAGTCTGCAACTCAGTATGCTTATACAAATGATTGATAACCACCTGCGAAATAGCGTCTTTTTTCAAATCAACCACAATCCTGGTGCCTTCCTTATTATTACTTTCATTATTTACGTCAGAAACACCTTCTATTACTTTTTCGTTAATCAGGTTTCCTATCTTTTGGGTAAGCGCATCCCTGTTCACCTGGTATGGAACTTCTGTAATAATAATTTTTTCTCTACCAGATTTGGAGGTTTCCACATTTACTTTTCCGCGAAGCACCAATCTTCCCCTGCCTGTGTGCATTCCCTGCTTTACGCCATCATATCCAAAAATAACCCCACCGGTTGGAAAATCAGGAGCTTTTACAATTTTGATAATCTCATCTATAGTAATTTCCCTGTTATCCACAAAAGCAATACAGCCATCTATCACTTCTGTGAGATTGTGAGGAAGCATATTGGTGGCCATCCCTACCGCAATGCCACTCGCACCGTTTAAAAGCAATTGTGGAATTCGGGTAGGTAATACCGTGGGTTCGTTGGTAGTATCATCATAATTCAATTGCCAGTCAATCGTATCTTTTTCTATATCATCCAGCATTGTTTCGGCGATACGTTGTAACCTGACTTCCGTATAACGCATGGCTGCAGGCTCATCTCCATCCTGGCTACCAAAATTTCCCTGTCCGTCAATAAGTGTGTAGCGCATGCTCCAATCCTGTGCCATACGCACTAACGTGCCATAAATAGATGAATCACCGTGTGGATGAAATTTACCCATTACATCACCGACGATACGTGCCGACTTCTTATGAGGTTTATTGAATGTATTCCCCATTTGATACATTCCGTATAAAATACGCCGATGTACGGGTTTGAGTCCGTCCCTGGCATCGGGAAGCGCTCTTCCAACTATCACGCTCATTGAATAATCAATGTAAGCGGATTTCATTTGTTCTTCAATGTTAACCGGAATAATCCTTCCTCTTGGTTGCCCGTTTTCGGGTAATTCGTCGCCTATTGTTTCCATAATTTTATACTATTGGCAAATATACTTTTTAGCAAGCGTTTTTCCCTAAAAAAAGAGAAGATTTGACATAATTTTTTCACCATTTTTTTGAGGAAAATGTGGATAGTTTTTCACAGGTATTATTTCCCATTACTCATCTCTCATCACTGATCTCTTTCTCCCCCCTGCTACTTACTTTTGCTATCATGAAAGAAATATTATTATTTGGGGCTGGAAAATCCGCTACCTGCCTGATTGATTATCTTGGCAAATGTTGCGATTTAAATAAATGGAAATTTATAGTTTGCGACTCCAACCTTGCCTTGGCACAGTCGAAGACAACAAATTTTTCATCAGCTGAAGCAGTCTCGTTTGATGTAAGTAATGAGTCAATGCGACATAAATTCATTTCCAAAGCGGATATGGTAATTTC
>JBDTGD010000088.1:0-5194 GCA_039937595.1 Ginsengibacter sp.
CCTGAAACATGCCGGGGAGACTGTGGCGAATTAATATTGCTGCTTCGTTCGTTGAATTTATTTTTGGTAATGGAATCGTCCGATTTGTTTCTTAGGGTTAATGTAGGACTGGCTGTTCTTTTTAACGGCTGCGTTGTCACTACAAAAGGAAAACGATTGATCTTGTCAATAGCAGAAGAATCAGTAGTAGCGATACAAACCTGGTTCATCCATTTCGATTTGTCCAGAATTTGCACGTCTCCTGAGAGACGAACGCTGTCTATATAAGCTGGCGTTACAGGAAAATCCGTTTCGTCTATGGCTATATGTTGCTTTGCCCTTCTTGCAATGGCTCGTGCCGACAAGAATTTTGATGGATCGTTGACAGAGTAGGGGGTGCCGGTTTTGTCTTTGAATTTGACAATGTAGCGTGTAAACTGCGCGGAACTATTTTGGGAGAAAAAAACAATAAATAGAATGACTGAGGTTATTTTTCTCATAGAAAACGCATGGTCTTTTTGTGGATTTTACCGGGAAATTGTAATGATCGGTGTCCGTTAATTATGATCTATAATACTCATCGTAACTCCAAAACCAGTATAGCCGGGACTTATGGATTGGGGACTCTGGTACTCCCAATGTAAAAATTGGCGATAAATCAAGCCAATTCCTTTTCCATATTTTTCCATAGAAAAGGTTTTTTCAGCGTATTGAGTGGAAGGTATCGAAGGGTCTTGTCCGTCAAATTCATCAATCTCATTAACCTTTACAGTACTATCAATCATAACATTATTAATCGTTAGGGGTACGGCTACACTATCATAGGTATAATCCCACCCACTCATAAACTGGCGATCTGAAAATTGATAGGCAGGGAATGTGTTATCAGGAATATAGTTATTGCCTTCCCAGGAAAAACCCTGTTTAATGGGCAATGATAATTTTATAAAACGAAGATTGTTTTCAACATATTCAATAGTGTTCCTCGTGGGCACTGCCATAAACACATTATTAGGCGTCCATGGTTGAGTAGAATCCGTTCTCAGGTAACGGATGATACGGAAGGCTGGGCGACCCAGGTTGTCTGTGATCTGTGCATCTACCACATCCTGTGCCTGGTAATGTATTGTGGTTAGGTCCGAAAAATTTTGACCAAAATTGACGAAAACCATGCTATCAAGATTGTAGGTAATGTATTTACCTACCTGGAGCGGAAAATAGTCACTAAGTGGTTCAGAAGTGAAATCTGATTCAACTTTTTTGCATGATGTATACATCAAAACTACAAAGCATAAACCCAAAAGATATTTCAGCATAGAAAATTATTAAAAGAATGGGGGCCACGAATCTGCTTTTATCGGCAGGTTACACAAGTTATCAAGAATTTTTTATTTCTTTTTATGGGAATGTTACTTTCTTGTAACTTGAATCCTCTCTCAGCAGACAAATAATTATTTTGTTTTCTTGGTTTCTAACTTCTCTGGATAACACCACCACCAATAACATCATCTCCTTCATAAAAAACAGAACTTTGTCCTGGTGCGATTCCCTTTACATTTTCATAAAAACGGACTTTTATGCCATTTTCGTATGTGTAAAGATTAGAAAGCGCGCCTTTATCTTTATACCTGATTTTGGTTAATGCTTCCATGCCATCTGAAACGCCATCATATTTGATCCAGTTTAGACCCTTTACGATCATCTCGGTTCCTTTCAGGTCTTCTTCGTCGCCAAGTACAACGGTATTAGTTTCAGGAATTATTTTCGTTACGAACGCAGGCTTGCCCAGCGCGATATCCAGCCCTTTTCTCTGCCCGACAGTATAAAAAGGATAACCCTTGTGTGGCCCCAGAATTTTTCCTGTTTTGTCAACAAAAAAACCTCCGGAAACTCTTTCTTCCAGACCTTCTACCTTTCTTTTTAAGAACCCACGGTAATCATTATCGGGCACAAAACAGATCTCGTAGCTTTCGTTCTTTTTTGCCAGTTCAGGATAGCCAAAATCAATAGCCATTTGCCTGATAGCCGTTTTGCGATAAGTGCCTAAAGGTAAAAGAGTTCGACTCAATAAATCCTGCTGCAAACCCCACAGCACGTAACTTTGGTCTTTGGTTTCGTCAATTCCTTTTCTTATAAAATACCTCCCATTGGTATGTTGGTGTATTTGGGCATAATGGCCGGTTGCAATAAAATCGCAGCCCAGCGCATCGGCCCTTTTAGAAAGGGCGCGCCATTTGATATGGGTATTACACAAAACACATGGATTGGGAGTTCGGCCCGCAATATATTCTTCTACAAAATTATCTATTACAAAATCGCCAAATTCTTCCCTGATGTCAAGGATAAAATGAGGGAATCCGTGCTGAACGGCAGCCATTCGTGCATCATTAAAGCTATCAATATTGCAGCATCCTGTTTGTTTATTATTATTGCCGCCGCTGGTGGCATAATCCCATGTCTTCATAGTAATCCCAATCACTTCATAACCTTCCTTATGAAGCATCAAAGCAGCTACAGTACTATCGATACCGCCGCTCATTGCCATTAAAACTTTTCCTTTTCTGCTCATGCTTTTAAAATAAATCGCAAAGATACAATTTTAGTGGGGACGGGTGCAGCAGTTACCTGTGATGGGTACATTTCAAAATGTCGCACCGCTTTTCCCCTCTCCTCAGAAGGAGAGGGGATATAAGGGGTGAGGCAATAAAAAAAAGCGATATTTTGAAATGCACCCCCGGTCATTGTTCCATTGGGATTTAGCAATTCGTGAGCGAACAGTCTGATTATAAACAAAATCTTATAGCAAAGCCGTTACTATTTCTTCCCATTCTTTTTCCAGGGAAACTGCTGGTCTTTTTTTACCGGCGCGGCGATACCAATAATCGGCATTGCCGATGTCGCCTTCTTTGCGATGCAGATAAGCATGAATCCAGGATGCGTTTTTGTCTTCCAAATCCTGTACCAGGTGATGCGCTTTATCCCAATTGCCGTTTGCTTCCTGCCACAAAGCTTGTAAGTAGTCGGATAGGTTTTGAGGCGGGTTATTTTCCGTTAAGCTTTGTTTAAATGAAATGAGGTTCATAATTTTCCCTGGTTTTGTGATTTAATAGTTAATTGCTACTTCCTAATCTGTCAATAAGCATTTTCATAAAAGATTTGTATAAAAATATTTTTGTGAAACAGGATTTACCATAAATAAAAATTACCTCGTGTCCAATTTTGAAAATCTCATTTGTTATCAAGGTATCAATAAAATATTTTTATACAATTAAAATTAAACAAAATGGAAGAATTCGCATTAATCATGAGGCACGAAGATGGCCGCAAAGTGGCATCGCCCGAACAAATTCAACAATGGATGAAACAAACAATGGATTGGATAGGTAGTATTGCAGCGCAAAATAAATTTGTCAGCGGCACAGGGTTACCCTTTGAAGATGCCAGGGTAGTCAAGCATGGCAATGTGGTTACCAACGGGCCTTTCGGCGACATCAAAGAAACTATTGGCGGTTTCATTATTGTAAAAGCAGACTCAGTCGAAGAGGCTGTAGAATTTGCAAAAGGTTGCCCTGTTTTACAAGGAGAAGGGAATAGTATGGAGGTAAGGAAAATTGCAAAAAAAGATTCTTAAAGGGTTTAAAATAATTTTTACCTCCCGGTTTCCGGGAGGTTTTTGACTATTATGGAAGAGCAGGAATTAATACCACATTTATTCAGAACTGAATTTTCGAAAATAACTTCCGTTCTCTGTAAGCTATTTGGAATAGAATACTTGGAGACAGCAGAAGATATTGCAAGCGAAACTTTTTTATCAGCCCTCGAAACATGGTCTTACAAAGGGATTCCTGCAAACCCGGTGGCGTGGCTATATTCAGTAGCAAAAAATAAGGCAATCAATCAACTGAAACGTAGCCAACTTTTTTCTAAAAAAATTGCTCCACAGATAAAACAATCGTCACCTGCCGGGGGCGAAATTGAAATTGATCTCTCCGACAAAAATATCTCCGACAGCCAATTGCAAATGTTGTTTGTACTGTGCCATCCGTCAATTTCTTCAGAAGCGCAGATAGCCCTGGCGCTTCGCATTCTTTGCGGTTTTGGAATTGAAGAAATTGCAAACGCTTTCCTTACCAATAAAGAAACTATTAATAAGCGTCTTTTCAGGGCAAAAGAAATTTTGAGACAAGGTAATGTGTCAATCGAATTTCCTCCCGAAGCAGAAATAAATCAAAGATTAAACTCGGCGCTCACCACTTTGTATTTGCTTTACAACGAAGGATATTATTCTGAGAGCAGTAATGCTGTTCTTCGCGAAGACCTTTGTACAGAAGCTATGAGATTGACTCTTCTTCTTACGGAATATCAGCCTTACAATCAACCGGAAGTATATGCTTTGTATTCTTTAATGTGTTTCCAGTCTTCGCGGTTTGCAGCAAGGAAAAATGAAAAAGGCGAAATTATTTTATATCATGACCAGGACGAAACACTCTGGGACCCCAAATTGATTACCAAAGGCGCTTTATTTTTGAAACTCGGTTCTACCGGAAACAAAATCTCAAAATATCATTTAGAAGCAAGCATCGCTTATTGGCACACGATTAAAATTGATTCTAAGGAAAAATGGGAAAATATTTTGCATTTATACAATCAGCTATTGCAAATAGAATATTCGCCAATAGCAGCGCTCAACAGAACTTTTGCGCTTTCAAAGGTAAAAGGGAAAGCCAAAGCAATTGAAGAAGCAGAAAAATTGCAATTAAATACCAATCCCTATTATTTCACATTGCTTGGCGAACTTTATAAAGATACCAACCGAAAAAAAGCAATCAATAATTTTGAAACTGCTTTCAATTTGGCCAAAACAAATGCAGACAGGCTAATCATAAAAATGAAAATAGAAGAGATATTACAGTAAACCAATAATTATCTCATAATTCTATTACCCAATACTCACGATTATCAGATGAAGCATTCTTTCCTTCATTGAATATTATTAAATTTTACTTTTACCTTTCCGTACAAAACTTATTGCGCTGCTTATCTTTTGTTGTTTAAAATATACCGAGACTTCAAACGAGAATATTTAAAAACTGATTATTATGAAAAAAATAAATACTGCTCTGTTCCTAATCTTCATTTTTATATTAACATTTTCTGCGAAGGAAAGTGTTGCATCTCCCCATACCCGAACCCCACTTTTATCACCAATTCCTCC
>JBDTGD010000089.1:0-5995 GCA_039937595.1 Ginsengibacter sp.
CAAACGCCGATAACACTAAAGGCAGCTATTGACACAGCTATAGCAAATAATCTTTCGTTGAAGAATGAAAAACTAAATGCGGAGTATCAGCAAAAACTAATAAAATCTTCAGCTATAATCCCCGCCACATCCGTATTCGGTGAAGTAGGACAAATCAACAGCATTTATACCGATACAAAATTCGGCATCAGCCAGACCATTAGTTTTCCTACAGTTTATTCAAGACAGAAGGCACTATTAAAAGAAGAATTTTCGGGAAGTGAAATGGCAGTGACTGTTAAAGAGATTGAAATAAAGAAAACGGTTTCAGATATTTTCAACACACTTTCTTATTTGTTTGAAAAGAAAAAATTATTGTTGCGGACAGACAGTCAGTATGTCGAATTTCTGCAGAAGGCCAATCTTCGTTTTGAAAAAGGGGAAAGCAATTTGTTGGAGAAAGCAACTGCTGAAAATCAGCAGGGACAAATTGCCATACAATTGGAACAGTTAGAACAGGATATCCAAATTGCACAAATACAATTTCAGTTGGCCCTCAAAACAAATACGGTATATATTCCTTCAACAGGAAGTTTTAAAAAGCAATTCAGCAACGCAAATTTTACAGAATCAGAACAACATCCACGCATACAATTTTTGCAGCAACAAAACCAAATCGCTTTGGCAAACACACAATTTCAGAAATCAAAATTATCCCCTGACCTCATATTTGGTTACAATAACACAAGTATTCGTGGGATAGGGGCCGATGAGAAATATTATCCTGCATCCAAAAGATTTCAGGCAGTACAGGTCGGTATAGGAATTCCAATATTTAATGGCGCGCAAAAGGCAATTATAAGTGCAGCGAAAGTAAAGGAAGCCATCGTTGAAAACAATTATGAGCTTGGCTTACAAACTTTGAATGCTGAAAAGAAAACAGCTTTAATTGAATATCAAAAATACCTGCAAACGGTAAGATGGTATGATGATACTGGATTAAAAAGCGCGGAAACAATTTCGTCAACAGCCACAAAACAATTTGTCAATGGAGAAATCAATTACCTGGATTGGGTGGTACTTATGAACCAGGCGGTGACCATTCAAAGTCAGTACATTGATGTCATCAAAAACCTGAATGAAACAATTAATCAAATAAATTATCTGAACAGTAAATAAAGAAATAAATGAAAAAGCTATTTATCATATTTTCCATCGTCTTTCTGGTGACTTCCTGCAAGAGCAATACACCAACGGAAAAAATAAAAAATGCAGAAACCGGAAATGCAATCTCACTAACCGACGCACAGATGAATAATGCGCATATTGAAACAGGAAGCGTGGAGCAAAAGCAAATTGCTTCTCTTCTCAAAGTCAACGGGCGCATAGATGTACCACCACAAAACATGGTTTCGGTGAGTGTGCCGTTGGGTGGCTATTTAAAATCAACCAAACTATTGCCAGGCTTGCATGTAAATAAAAATGAAGTGATTGCGATTGTTGAAGACAATCAATATATTCAATTACAGCAGGACTATCTCACAGCCAAAGCACAGTTGTCGTTAAATGAAAGTGAATACAATCGCCAAAAGGATTTGAATGCAAGCAAGGCCAGCAGCGACAAGGTATTTCAGCAGGCTCAGTCAGCTTATGAAACTCAGAAAATCCTGATTAAATCTTTAGAAGAAAAGCTAAAGCTGGTGAGAATTAATCCTAACAATCTTTCTGTCGATAACATTTCCAAAAGTATCAATGTGTATTCGCCGATAGATGGGTTTGTTACCAAAGTGAATGTAAACATCGGCAAATATGTCACACCGGGTGATGTACTTTTTGAATTGGTAAACCCTTCTGACATTCATTTGAATCTGAAAGTTTTTGAAAAAGATTTGGATAAAATATTTATTGGCCAGCCCCTGGTTTCTTATACTAACAATAACCCTGAAAAGAAATATCCGGGCGATATTATTTTAATAAGCAAAGATGTCTCACCTGAAGGTATCATAGACGTTCATTGTCATTTTGATAATTATGATAAGAATCTTTTTCCGGGTATGTATATGAACGCAGAAATAGAATTAAAGAATACAATACACAATGTGCTGCCTGACGAAGCTTTTGTTCGTTTTGAAGGGAAAGAATACTTTTTTGAAAATACCGGTAAAAATAAATTTGAGATGAACGAAGTTGAAATTGGAAGAAGTGAAAATGGATTTACAGAAATCATTTCAGAAAAAGATTTATCCGGAAAGACTATCGTAACAAAGGGAGCTTATACTTTGCTGATGAGCTTGAAAAATACGGAGGAGGAATAGCGGTCGGTACCGAAGGTCAGACCGCGTATCGAAGCAGCAGAATTCTTTTTTAGAGGTAAGAGATTCTTGGGTTTATATTGTGTTGTCTGTTTAGGATTGCGCGGTCTGACGCCAGGCGTGCCGACCGCTACCGAACAGCCGGCACTACGGGACAGGCGGCGGCAGAGAACAGCAGGTCGAGTCTGCAATGAAAATTTATGTATTAGGAATCCAAATCATTTAATTTCAATTAATATTTGTTTAGTCATTTTTTAAAATGCTTCAATGAAAGAACCCAATCCCTTTCCATTCCCCGGCCTTACACAAAGTGAAGTAAGTGCCTCGCGTAAAAAATATGGAAAGAATAAAATAGAATCAAAATCAATAAGCCCTTTCTGGCATTCATTGAAGGACGCCGTTACAGAACCAATGTTTATTTTACTGGTAGTTGCTGCGGCTATCTATTTTATCCTGGGTGAATTTTCGGATGCATGGTTCATGAGTGGTGCTATCATTCTCGTGTCCGCTATTTCTGTTTACCAGGACAACAGGAGCCGGAATGCATTGGACACTTTAAAGGAATTTACACAATCACACGCCACCGTCATCAGAGATGACGAACCGGTATTTTTATTAGCAGAAGAAATTGTGGTGGGCGACTATGTGGTGGTTTCGGAAGGGGAACTGGTACCTGCGGATGGAATCGTAAAACAACTCAATGATTTTTCGGTAAATGAATCCATTCTTACCGGCGAATCTTTTAGCGTTACAAAAAATATTGATAACCCGAATGAGAATAAAGTATATAGCGGTACGCTGCCTGAATCGGGGCAATGCGTGTTTGAAGTTAGCGCTGTTGGCAATTATACCAAACTGGGTGAGTTGGGAAAATCTGTTGAGGATATAAAAAAGGAAATTTCGCCTTTGCAAAAACAAATCAACACATTTGTAAAGTGGATGACAATGGTGGGCGCTGTTATCTTTCTGATTATCTGGGGAATCAATTATTTTCAATCCAAAGATATATTAAACAGCCTGCTGAAAGGATTGACTATTGCCATGTCGGTATTGCCTGAAGAAATTCCCGTGGCGCTTGCCACCTTTATGGCGCTGGGTGCGTGGCGGTTAATGAAAGAAGGAATCATTGTAAAGAAGACTTCTATTGTTGAAGCGTTGGGTGCTGCCACAGTTTTGTGTACCGACAAAACCGGAACTATCACTGAAAATAGAATGGAAATATTCCAGCTTTATGATTTTAATGCCGGTAAAGTCCTTGCCGAAGACAACTGGAAAAGTGCGAGCGCTCAAAAATTGTTAAGTACGGCTATGTGGGCCAGTGAAAGCGTTCCCTTTAATACCATGGAAATTGCAATTCACAAATCATACGAAGAAAATATTGATGCTGACCGCCGGGTTGAATTTAAAATGATTCATGAATATCCTTTAGACGGCAAGCCGCCAATGATGACACATCTTTTTGAAAATAAAAATGGAGAACGAATCATCGCGGTCAAAGGCGCACCCGAAGCCATTCTAAAATATTCTTCTTTAAACAGTGAACAAAGAAATAAAGTGAATTCTTATTTAGAATCGTTTGCCAGGGAAGGTTTGCGCGTATTGGGTGTGGGAATTATTGATTTTAAGGGAAATGAATTTCCCGCAACACAACAGGAATTCAAGAATACATTTTTAGGATTAATTGGTTTTTATGATCCGCCTAAAAAGAATATAGCACAGGTATTTAACCATCTGTACGATGCAGGAATAAAAGTAAAAATAATTACCGGCGATAACCTGGTAACTACTGCTACTATTGCAAAACAGGCTGAGTTAAGAGGATGGGAAAAGGGTATTGATGGAGCAGAATTATCAGCGCTCAATCAAAAAAATTTTGATAAAGCAGTTTTGCACAATTATATTTTCACCCGCATGTTTCCTGACGTAAAATTAAAAATTATTCAGAGTCTGAAAAGACAAAATCAAATTGTGGGCATGACCGGCGATGGAGTAAACGACGGGCCTGCTATCAAAGCTGCACACATAGGTATTGCTATGGGCAAGCGTGGCTCTGCAATTGCGAAGGAAGCTGCTTCCATCATTCTCACTGATGATGATTTTGGAAAAATGGTGAATGCTGTTGCCATGGGAAGAAAAATTTATACCAATTTAAAAAAGGCAATCCAGTACATTATTTCCATTCACATTCCAATAATATTAACGGTTGCGTTTCCACTCATCTTGGGATGGGTGTATCCCACCATATTTACGCCGGTGCATGTGATATTTTTAGAATTAATTATGGGCCCCACTTGTTCAATTGTATATGAAAATGAGCCGCTGGAAAAAAATGCGATGCACCATCCGCCACGGCAAATGACCAATACATTTTTTAATCTGAAAGAACTTACCATCAGTATTTTCCAGGGATTGGCTATTACCGCGGGCACTTTATTTATGTATCAATTTTCTGTGCGGAAAGGATATAATGAACAAATGACCCGTTCTATGGTTTTCACCACGTTGATTTTTGCGAATATATTTTTGACATTGGTAAACCGGTCGTTTTATTTTTCGATTTTTACTACTTTAAAATATAAGAATAATTTAATGATAACAATGCTTTCCGCTACGCTCGCGCTGCTCGGAATGATTTTATACATTCCTTCATTTGCCTCTTTTTTTAGAATTACTTCTTTAAATGCAATGCAAATCGGTTGGACAATTATTACTGCCTTTATATCTGTGATATGGTTTGAAGTGTATAAACTGGTAAAGAGAAAACAGCAAATCCTGGATTATTCTGAAGCCTGAACAATGATTTATTCAAAAGAGCTCATCTTTATTAAGTGTACCTTTAAAGTCTTTTAAAGGAACATATTATTATGAGAGTAAAGATAATAAAGCTCTTTTTGCGTATATCCATTGGCGTCGGTTTTCTTTCTGCGGTGGCAGATCGATTTGGCTTATGGAACAAGAAGGTTTCTGTGTGGGGTAATTGGGATAATTTTTTAAAATACACTCAAACATTAAATCCAATGATCCCACAATCATTGATATCCTTTACCGGATGGGTATCCACGATTTTGGAAATCGTGTTTGGGGTTTGTTTAATAATCGGGTTTAAAACTTCGTTTACTGCCAAACTGAGCGGATGGCTTTTACTGATTTTTGCTTTAGCAATGACATTTTCAGTAAGTATAAAAGCGCCTCTTGATGCTTCAGTTTTTGCCGCTTCTGCAGGCGCCTTTGGTTTAAGCTTAATAAAAGAAAAGTTTTTAGAAATTGACAGTTTGATTCGGAAAGATAAAAGATAGATCATTTGGGATCGTATCTAAATACCAGAGCTATCTGACGGCGATAACTATTATTTATCCTGCAACACCAGCAAGGGTATTTCAGTTTCATAACTCATTTTCCTGGTATGGCTGGCTTTGAATATCCTTTCAAACAAAGTGCGTTTGCGCGCCACCATGGCCAGCAGGTCAGAATGATGATCTGCTAAAAAATCTTCGATTCCCTCATCAACCTCATCATCCTTAATGGTAAAAAACTGATGTTTTAAATCTTTAAAAGCCAACGCTGTATTGAGTTTACCCGACATTTCATCAGTTGAGAATTGCTCATCTTTCTTTCTCACATTTAATATTTGAATGAAAGCTTTATTCTTTAAGGCAATCTTTTTTAGCAATGAATAATTACTTAATTCCGTTTCAGCATCAAAG
>JBDTGD010000090.1:0-2614 GCA_039937595.1 Ginsengibacter sp.
GAATACGCCCCTCACTTCCTTTCGGAAAAAGCATATCTACCACTGGCTCGGCTACATTTCTTGGTAACCCTTCCGAAGGTTCAAGGTGCATCCGGAAACCCGGCGCTGCATTCACTTCGAGGATAGCGCCTCCGTTTTCCGTTACCGGCGTGCGAAGATCATTTGCCATAATGTCAATACCGCAAATATCCAAGCCGATTATTTTTGCAATGCGTTCGCACATGACAATGTTGGTAGGGTGCACCTCTTCTGTAACATCGGTAGAAGTGCCGCCGGTAGAGAGATTTGCAGTAGGTTTTACTAAAACCAATTCCCCTTTAGCAGGTATGGTATTTAAAGTGTACCCTTTTTCATCAAGTATTTTTTGAGTAAACTGATCTATGGTAATCTGGGTTAATACTTTTTCATGCCCATAGCCACGGCGGGGATCTTTGTTGGTTTCATCTACCAGGTATTGAATGGTGTTTTTGCCGTCACCAATTACTGATGCCGGAGTGCGTAAAGCAGCACAAATAAATTTATAATTAATCACCAAAATTCTGAAATCAAATCCGGTAATATATTTTTCAATAATCGCGCTCCGCCCATATTCTTTAGCCGCGTCAAACGCGGTAACAGCCTGTTGCCACGTAGTTATATTAGTCGTGTTTCCTTTGCCATGGTTGCCGTCAATCGGTTTTATGACCAATGGATAGCCAAATTTTTCTACTGCTTCCGCAAGCTCTTCTATAGTTCGTATTACCGTACCACCAGGCACAGGTATTTCTGCTGCGCCTAATAAATTTTTTGTCTCTTCCTTATCACATGCAATGTCAACGGCAATATTACTAGTGGTACTCGCAATAGTAGCACGTATTCTTTTTTGATGAATTCCATATCCTAATTGTACCAGCGACTGTTTGTTCAGCCTGATATAAGGAATTCCCCTTCTTGCTGCTTCCTCTACAATGCAGCCGGTGCTCGGGCCCAGCCTGGTATCCTCCCGTATTTCTCTCATCCGCATAATATCTTCTTCCAGTCCATAATGTTTATCGTCTATCAGCGCCTGCGCCACTCTTACTGCAGCCCTCGCTGCATATACGCCCGCATCTTCTTCAATATAGCTGAAACATACATAATATTCTCCTTTTACACCTGTACCACGGGTGCGTCCAAAACCAGTATCCATGCCTGCCAGCGTTTGCAGTTCCAGGGCAATATGTTCTATCACATGTCCCATCCAGGTACCTTCGATTACGCGCTCGTAGAATCCTCCGGCATGGCCTTCGCTGCAACGATGCTCATAAAGAGTGGGCATTAATTTATCCAGCCTGTCTTTAAATCCGGGCATGGTGTTCGTCGGGCGTTCTTCCATTTCTTCAAGATCCAGTTTCAATTGTATTAGTTTGGTTCGCCTGACGCTCCAGAAATTGGGTCCGCGCAGTACTTTTATTTCAATAATCTTCATAAAAAGAAAAATGAGTTGTTATAGTTTGTGAGACAAAAACTAAGGAAAAATGCTTCAAAAGGTAAGACAGAAAAAAGGAAAGTCAAAAAAATTAAAACCAGTCAAACAATGCATTCATAGATATTCCGTTACTTTTGTAAATAATATTTTCTTATTAAACATCAACTCAAACTAACACACATCATTTGTTGTTTTTTTCAAAATAAAATTCATGGAAATACCAAAGGGAAAACTTTTTGCTATTGGCGGCGCAGAAGATAAAGGCGTTGATTTGGAAAAGGGAGAAATGGTAAGGAATAATCTTAATTTTTTTGAATTGGGAATTCTTCGCCGGATAATAAAAGAAGCAGGTGGCCCTTCTATCAGAATAGAAGTGGTTACTACCGCCTCGATAATTCCAAACGAAGTGGGCGAAAATTACCTGAATGCTTTTGGAAAAATTGGTTGTACCAATATTGGTTTGTTGCCAATTCGCAACCGCGCCGATGCTACAAAAGAGGAATATGTTGAAAGAGTCAAAAACTGTGATGCCGTTATGTTTAGCGGTGGCAACCAGTTACGGCTCACCGCAATTTTCGGCGGCACTGAATTTTTAGAAACGATACTTCATCGTTATCTGGAAGATAAAAAGTTCCTGGTAGCAGGAACTTCTGCCGGAGCAATGGCCATGAGCAAAACGATGATCTATGAAGGAAATGCTACTACGGCTCATCTAAAAAGTGAAGTAAAAATTACTACCGGCCTTGGGTTTTTAGGTGATGTAATTTTTGACAGTCATTTTGAAAAGCGTGGCAGGTTTGCAAGACTTGCGCAGGCGGTGGCAACCAATCCTTCGGCAATCGGAATCGGGCTTGGCGAAGATACAGGCATGCTGATAACTGAGGGAAACATTATGGAAGCTGTTGGCAGCGGCCTTGTGATGGTCATAGACGGGCATGATATAAGACATAATAATATCGCTGATATTCCTGACGGGAACCCGATAAGTGTTGAAAATATCAAAGTTCATTTTTGCGAAAAAGGAAATGGTTATCTTTTAAAAGAAAGAAAATTTATCCCAAAGATTGAAGAATATAAATCGGCTGAGGTTTCAGAAAAAGAGAAAAAACTGAAAGCGGTTTGAATGAACAGTAAACAAGGAAATAATACAAATTCTTATTTCCTCGC
>JBDTGD010000091.1:0-4637 GCA_039937595.1 Ginsengibacter sp.
CCTTACCTTCCAGCCAAAGTTTAACCAACCGGTTGGAAACAGATTTTGGTCTTTCCAGTGGATAGCCCAAAGCCCTGTCCCAGCAAAGGCTTGCCAACACACCTAATGAACGGGATACGCCAAAAAGGACGGTATAAAATTCGTACTCTACCATACCGTAATGTACCAACAAAGCGCCGCTATGGGCATCTACATTAGGCCAGGGATTTTTTATTTTAGCGATTGATTGTAAAATAGGGGGCACTGTTTCATAAATATTCCAAACTGTTTGAACCAGTTTATCATCAGGCATGTGCTTCTTGCCAAATTCCATTTGGGCTTCAAAGCGTGGGTCTGTTTTTCTTAACACCGCGTGCCCATATCCAGGTACCACTTTTCCTTCTGAAAGCGTTTTCCTTACATAATCTCCTATTTGTTCGTTCGAGGGAAGATCGCTTCCTATTTCGTTTTGCATTTCATAAATCCATTTTATTACCTCCTGGTTGGCAAGCCCATGTAGAGGTCCCGCCAATCCATTCATGCCTGCAGCAAAAGCCAGGTAAGGATCGCTTAATGCTGAACCCACCAAATGAGTAGTGTGTGCAGACACATTTCCTCCCTCATGATCCGAATGAATGGTCATATACAACCTCATTAATTCTTTAAAGCTTTCGTCTTCATAACCCATCATGTGCGCGAAATTGCCCGCCCAGTCTAAAAGCCCATTGGGTTGGATGTGTTTTCCATTTTTGTATTTACGCCGATAGATATAGGCAGCTATCCGCGGAAGCCGGGCAATCAGGTCCATTGTGTCATCAAACACTGAAGACCAATAATCTTTTTTGTTCATCCCTTCCGCGTAATCTTTTGCAAAATGGCTTTCCGTCTGAAGTGCCATAATGCCCACTACAAATTGTGTCATTGGATGAGAAGATTCCGGTAATGATTCAATGGTATCAAATACAAAATTAGGTACATGGCTTCTGCGCTGCCAGTTACTGCTCATTAATTGCGCGTCATCGTCTGTTGGTAAATCACCTACCAGCATTAGATAAAACAATCCTTCCGGCAAAGGCTCATTCCCTCCTTCGGCTTTAGGGAGCTTTTCCTGAAGTTCCGGAATAGAATACCCTCGAAAACGAATACCATCCTGCGAATCAAGTAGAGAAGTTTCCGTTACCAATCCGGTGATACCGCGCATTCCCATGTAAATCTGCGATAATTTCACCTCGCCGATAACTTTATCTCCATGGTTTTTTATAATATCCTTTACTTCTTCGGAAACAATGCTCGCCTTGTCTCTGAATTTGTTTTTGAGTGCTCCCATAATAAAAATGATTTATGATTTTGATTGATCTTTATAAAAATGTAAGTGCGCTAAAGTTAACCATAGCGTAGCTTTTATCAAAAGAAATATTTGATTTTATTTTGAAGATTGTCTGTATAAATACCAGGCAAGTGCTCCAAAAACCAAATTTGGCAACCAGGCCGCTAAGATTGGATTAAAATTTCCTTTCAATGCGAATACCGAAGCAAACCTGCCTACTAAAATATAAAGCACACAAATCAACACACCTATAGCAAGATGAAAACCACTGCCGCCACGTATCTTCCTGGATGCTATACAGGCGCCTATAATTGTTAAAACAAAAACCGACACCGGAGTTGCACTCCGATTTTGTTTTTCCAATAATAACGCGTTTACATCTCCAGCACCTCGAACTTTTTCAAGCTTAATAAATTCATTCAATTCAGGAGTAGTTAGTTTATCCTGCATATAGGCATCTATTTTCAGATCGCGCGGCTTAAAATTAAATTTCATTTGCATGACGGGCGTGTCCTTTACGGTTTCGTGAAGTCCATTTATAGTACGCACCATCACATTATTCAGCCGCCAACCCTTTGTAGCGGTATCCCACGAAATATTCATCGCTCTTAAATTATAAACCAGTTTGTTTTTTTCAAATCTTTGAATAAAAAAATTACTTCCGTTTTTATTGGTAGTATCATAGTAACGGATACCCGCATACGAAAATGAATCGAGCTTAAAATATTTGTTGCTTATAGAAGAAGTATTTACATAGCCGTTGTAGTTATAGTCAATATACTTGGAATTAAAATTTGCCCATTTTTGATTGGCTGGCGGAAGCACATATTGATTGCACCACCACAGGAAAGCCGTAAATAAAAGCCCGGCGGCAACATAGGGTCGAAGGTATCTGCCAAAACTGACGCCAGTGCTCAGAATGGCAATTATTTCTGACCTGTTGGCCATTTTGGAAGTAAAGAAAATTACCGATATAAAAATAAAAAGCGGAAAGAGCATGGCGTCTATCCGGGGAAGAAAGCCGAAATAGTATTGTGTAATAATCTGTTTTGCTGATAATCCCGTTTTGGCAAAATCATCCGTCTTTTCACTAAGGTCCACGATTACAACTATAATTGTCAGCGCTAAAAGACAAAAGAAAAAAGTAGAGAAGAATTTTTTTATGATATACCAGTCAATAATTTTCATAAAGCCTCAAAAAATATTTTGATTGTTGCCAAAAGTAAATTAAAATACAACAGATAATTTAATATGGGGTTATCAACGTTTGATTTGTGAACATTTTTAGAATAGTAAGGCAACTTTTAATCTAAGTTTCTATTTGCCCGGAAAAGAGGCGGGCTCTGAGCTTTAAAAACAGTAAACAAACTTTTGAAGAAAAAAAAGTTTCGATTATAAAGGTCTCTAACTTTTTTTGCTTTTGACTCCGACCAGTTGATGAGAATCTTTTATAAACTGCGCCAGTTGCATTTTACTTAAATTGCCATCTACAATTATGGTGTTCCAATGTTTTTTATTCATGTGATATCCCGGCAGTATGCTCATCGGATATTGCTCCCGCAATTCTATCGCATATTCCGGATTGCATTTTGCATTAAACTGCAAAGGTGCAGACGATAAAGAAACCAGTAAAAATATTTTATCATTGGTTTTAAAAACAAGGGTGTCTTCGCCAAAAGGAAAGCTTTCCTTTACCCTGTTTAATGATAATGAATAATCTCTTAGTTCTTCGATGTTCATAGTTTAGTTGAGGGTTGAATATTGAGAATTGAATATCGGATATGAATTATTGGTTTGTCTCAACAATAGAAATCTTTAATAAATGTCCTTTTACTGTTGAAAGATAAACAAGAAAGCCATCATGAATATGGCTCGCTTAATTTTAAAAGAAATTTTTATTCAGATTTTTCCGGTCGCAAAATGCCCATTACCACATTTTTGGTTGATAGTAATAATTTTGCCGCATCCTGTATGTCCTTTTGAGTTAGTGCGTTTACATATTTTTCATAATGAAGAAAATAATCAGGGTTATCGCCCGGGAAATAAAAGCTTTGCAATTGATAGAGCCAGGCATCGTTTTCTTTGATGTGAACTTTATGCGCTTCTATCCATGTTTTCTTTACCTTTTCAAGATCTTCTTTTGTCGGGCCGTTTTTAATTAAGGTTTGAATTTCTGCATTGGCTGCCTGCAACAGTGTATCTACTTTTTCAGGTCCGCAGGGCAATTGTAAAAAGAAAGTATAATGTGAGTACGGGATTTTTTCAAACTGAGCTTGCGTTCCGCCACCATATATTCCCTGAATTTTTTCTCTCAGATTTTCAATGATCCTGATGTTTAAGATTTCACTGATGGCCTGCGCTTTTAATTCCAACTCATCGCTGTAAGGCGTCTCGCCGCTATAAACTCCTATTATCAAGGCTTTCGGCTCTTTGCCCTTATATACATCTACATCCACTTTGCCTTTTACCGGGCGCAATTTATCATCAACATATTTAAATTTCTTTGAAGTCGCAGGAAGGCTTGCAATGTATTTTTCTAAAAGAGGTTTTAATTCGCTTTCTGTGATATTGCCAACAAAAGTGAAATGCATTTCGTTCGCATCTTCAAAATTTTCTTTGTACATCTGCATAATCCGGTCAAGATTCAGATTATCAAAATATTCCGGCTTAGGTACTGAAATTGGTGCTAAGGGGCTGTGATGATACAGCACTTTAAAAAGGCTATCTATAAAAACGACCTGGGGATTAGCACTTAAAAATGCAAGCTGTGCCTTATTCTTTTGAATAAATGATCTGAACAAAGTAGTATCCACCCGTGGCGATGTACCATATAAATAAATCAATTGCATCATTGATTCTACGTCCTTTAAAGAACTGCTGCCACTAAAGCCATCAGAGTTAGCGTCAAAAGATGGATTTACGCTTACTGTTTTTCCGGTAAGTGCTTTTTTTAAATCCACCGGAGAAAAACTGCCGATGCCCATACTGCTTATAACCGATATCATATATTCAGCATTGTACTTGTCGCCGATGCCATAAGTATTTTTTCCACCGGGCCTTACAGCGCTCATTAAAACCTGGTCGTTTTTAAAATCGGTATGTTTAAAAGTAACCGTTACGCCATTGCTTAGCGTAAAATCAGTAGTTGCTAATACAGCATTCTTTTTAACACCTGTAATTTTTCCTGGTGTCGGTTTGTTGGCTAGTAAAACAGTGGAGACAGCCTTTTCTTCGTAAGGCTTTATGTCCATTTTGCTCACCTCAGTTTTCACTGCAAGAATCTGAGCATCTGTTGGTAAAGTCTTTCCATCCGCGGGCTGCGGGCCGGTAA
>JBDTGD010000092.1:0-3251 GCA_039937595.1 Ginsengibacter sp.
CGCCATTTGTTTGATTGATGACGAGATCGGCATATACCTGCATCTTATTTGAATGAGCTTCTGCGATCAATTGCTCCAGATCATTTCGTGATCCAAACCATGTTGGCTTGGTGTCTTTTTGATCAATGTCGCCAAGATCGTAATAATCATAAGGATCATATCCCATCGACATATTGCCAAAAAGATTGGCCGCTTTGCACGCCGGGGGAAGCCAGAGCGCCGTAAACCCTGTGCTGCTTAAATCTTTTATTTTATCTTTTACCAAGGCCCACCATTGAAATTCTTTACTTTCCAGTTTGGGACAGTCCCAGTAGAAAGATTGCATAATGACACCCATAGAATTGGTATTAATTTATTTGTGAAGATTGAATGTTGTAACGGCTCATTTGCGAAGGTACACCCGCGTTAAAATATATTGTCGAACGTTTATTATAAGAAATAGAAATTCTATATAAATCTTTGTTTACTGTAATAGCTTCTGAAAGCCGGTCGAAGTTCCGGTTAGTTTTATTTCCAGTTTACTGACTACTCTGTATCAAACCGGGACACCAATTGTATCAAACCGGGACACCAATTGTATCAAAAGCGGACAGTTTTTATTTTTTGTATTTCTTAACTGTTTGAAAACTAACCGGTAAGTATATGGCATTAAATTTCTTGTGTTAAGTCAGGTAAATTGCTGCCAAAAATTAATCGATAGATAATCTTATAAGGCATGTTTAAAAATTATTTCAAAATTGCTTTCAGAAACCTTCAAAGGAATAAGGCATTTTCTTTCATCAATATATTTGGATTCGCCTTAGGATTGGCAACCTGTACACTGATCTTGCTCTACATATTCAGTGAATTAGGGTACGACAGTCAAAACAAAGATGCCGATCGTATCTTCAGAATCGGCACGGAAGCAGGCCAATTAGGGGATATCAAGGAAAAGCCCTGGGCCGCAACATCTGCTCCAATTTCATGGGCAGTAAAAGAGGATATACCTGAGGTGGAGCAGTCAACACGGTTACTTAAATTTCCATCGCTTGATAAAATGCTTTTGAAATATGACCATGGTAATGACCCCAAAGAATTTTATGAAACCAACGGCTATTATGTTGATTCCACTTTTTTTCAAATCTTCACCTATCCCTTTAAATATGGTAAAGCAGCTACCTCACTTAACGAACCGAATAGCATAGTAATTTCGGAAGAAGTAGCGAAAAAAATGTTTGGAAATGAAAACCCTGTGGGCAAATCTATCAATATAGGCATGCCTTTTGGCGATTTTAATTATACGGTAACAGGCGTTTTTATGGATGCCTCAATTAAATCGCATATTCCCGCTCACTTTTTTCTTTCTATGCGAAACGGCGATATAGGAAACTGGGTCAATCAGCAAACGAACTGGGCTACCAATAATATATTTTATACTTACGTAAAATTAAAAGAAGGTGTTGATCCGAAAGCTTTCGAAGCTAAACTGCAGCCGTTTCTTAACAGGAGAGGCGGCACGGATATGCAGGCGTTGGGGATTACAAAAAAATTATTTATTCAGCCTGTTAAGAATATTTACCTGCATTCGGATCTGGACAACGAAATTGCCCCCAATGGCAATATCACCTTTCTCTACATCCTGGGTAGCATAGCTCTTTTTGTGTTGCTTATTGCCTGTATTAATTTTATGAATCTGTCAACGGCACGTTCAGGAAAAAGAGCCAAAGAAGTGGGTATAAGAAAGGTAATGGGCGCCAAAAAAAGAGCGCTGGTTTATCAATTTTTAGGCGAATCTGTACTGATGAGTTTCCTTTCTCTCCTACTTGCCTTGCTTCTTGCCCAGATGCTGCTTCCTTTTTTTGACGGTCTTACTCAGAAAAATCTTCAACTTTTTGACAGTCCTCAATTGTTATTATCGCTGGCCGGCCTTACTTTGCTTTCCGGAATGGTGTCTGGTTTTTATCCGGCATTTTATTTATCATCATTCAAGCCGGCATCAGTACTTAAAGGAAAGTTGTTAAATAATTTTTCCGCAATCGCTATCCGAAAGGGTTTAGTAATCTTTCAATTCATAATTTCTATTTCGCTCATTTTAGGGGCGATTGTTATTATAAAGCAATTGAGCTTCCTGGACAATCAGCCATTAGGTTTCAACAAAAATGAGCAAATCATTTTGCCGCTGAACGAAAAACATGCTGTAGAAAATTATGCGTCTTTAAAAAATGAATTATTAAAAAACCCTGCTATTAAAAATGTAACGAGCGGCTCTATCTATCCCGGCATCCCAAATGTGGAGGATATGCTTTTTTATGCCGAAGGCAAAACGGTTCATGATGTGATTGATATTCATCTCGCCACTGTAAACGATAACTATTTTAAAACATTAGGATTTACAATGCTCGCCGGCCGTGGCTTTTCAGCAGACTTTACCGCTGATTCAAATAGCATTGTTCTGAACGAGGCAGCCTTAAAAGAACTGGGATATGATATTAATACCGCAGTGGGTAAAAATATTTATTATGATTTTAAGGGAACCCACAGCATAGTGCACATTGTTGGGGTGGTTAAGAATTTTAATTTTGAAACTTTATACAATTCAATAAAGCCATTTGGATTCACGACTTCCATGGGCAACAAATACAGTTATGTTATTGCCAATGTAGCCTCCAAAGATTATAAAGGCATTTTAAAAGACATTCAAAAAAGCTGGGCTAAAATAAACCCTGGTGCTCCATTTGTATATTCATTTTTGGATAGTGATTTTCAAAAGAATTATGATAAAGATCAGCGCACTTCTGTCATTGTTACCTATTTCACTTTTATTGCCATATTGATTGCATGCCTGGGATTATTTGGATTATCTGTTTTTTCTGCTGAACAGCGCACAAGAGAAATAGGCATACGAAAAGTATTAGGCGCAAGTGTTGCCTCAGTAACTAAAATGCTTTCCAAAGACTTTGTAAAATTGGTATTTATTGCCTGCCTCATTGCTTTTCCCATATCGTGGTGGGCTATGAATAGATGGCTGCAAGGTTTTGCCTACAGGGTTCATATCAGTTGGTGGATATTTTTAGTTGGAGGATTTGCCGCAACTTTGATTGCATTGGTTACTGTTAGTTTCCAGGCGATAAAAGCGGCCATCGCAAATCCTGTAGAGAGTTTAAAGAGCGAATAAAAATACTCAAAACAAAAAACTATTAAACAAAAATTTATGCTGAAACATTATTTGAAAATCGCACTCCGGCAAATTAATAAGCAAAAAATGTTTGCCG
>JBDTGD010000093.1:0-4541 GCA_039937595.1 Ginsengibacter sp.
GTTTTATCGCCTCTAGCCCTGTAAACAAAGAATCATACCCCGCAAATTTCGTTTCACCGGAGGATGAATCTTTAATTAAAAGTGAAGTATCTTTTTTTATATTAAGTATTTCCAATGCTTCCCACAGACTTTTATTTTCATCGATTTCTATAGAGTTTTCAAGAACCCTCCCCTGGAGGGCAGGAAGGCCATACCAAATATCTTTCAACAAAACAGCGTTCAATTCAAGTTGCATCTTTTTAGATGAAAAAAAATCAAGCACGAAATTATTTTTGGGATGAAACAAAAGATCTACAGGGCGTCCTTTCTGTACTATTTTTCCTTGATCCATAAGCAGGATCGTATCTCCCATTTCAAATGCTTCCTGTATGTCGTGCGTTACCAAAACAATTGTTTTATTTTTCAACGCATCCAGCGTCGAGAATTCTTTAGTAACACTGCTTCTTGTAATGGCATCGAGCGCACCAAAGGGCTCATCCATCAACAATACCGGCGGGTCAGCAGCCAGCGCTCTTGCCAGTCCTACTCTTTGTTGCTGCCCACCGCTTAGCTCATGCGGATAAAGGGATAAATATTTTGAGGAAAGATGGAGTTGCTCCACCAAATCCAACGTTCTGTTTTTTATTTTTTGCCTGGGCCATTTTAATAATTCAGGTACAATAGCAATATTCTCTGCAATAGTGTAATGAGGAAAAAGGCCATTGTACTGCAAAACATATCCTATATTTTTTCTTAAATCTTCAGGAGAAATATCTTTGACATTTTTGCCTGCTACAGAAATAGATCCTGACGAAGGTTCAATTAACCTGTTGATCATTCTAAGTGTTGTTGTCTTCCCGCAACCACTTGTACCGAGTAATACCATATTTTCACCTTCACTTACAGTAAATGAGATATCATCAACAGCTATCGCGTTTCCGAACTTTTTTACCACATTATTGAGGGAAATCATTACAGACTCTTTTATCTGAGAAATTTATTAAAGTTAGGTATTTAGAGTCAAAATTTTTCGGCATTACTATTGATAAGTAATGCATGAAAGAAATTGTTTGGTAATATTTCAGATTCTCATAGTAAAAGGACTTTTATTGGCAATTTTCATTTCTAATCGTTTCTACAATTAATTTATCTTTGTTATCCCAATGTATCATTTTACACTTTATCAATCACCTTTTTAAATAATCACCTGATGAAAAAAAATATTTTATTCCCGGTGTTGCTGGCGACCGCAGTAATTATCAGTATTTTTTCTTTTACAAAAATCTCACCTACTGATAAAATAAACAACAACACCAGGCCCGGAGACGATAACGCAGGGTTGACATTACCAAAGGGGTTCAGCGCTTCTATAGTTGCTAAAAACCTTGGACAGGTAAGGCATATCGCTGTTACAAAAGAAGGCGATTTATATGCAAAACTGGCCCGCGCGAAAAACGGAAAAGGAATTCTTTTTTTGAAAGATAAAAACGGGAATTTCGAAGAACAAAATGGGTTTGGAGATTACGGAGGAACTGCAATGAGGATTCATGATGGCTATCTTTACGCCTCATCCAATACAGATGTGTATCGTTATAAATTAAATAGCAGCGACGAAGTAACAGACCCATCCAATCCTGAAAAAATAGTTGCCGGGTTACTCGACCGTGGAGAGCATAATTCTAAATCGGTAACATTTGACAATGAGGGAAATATATATGTAAACATAGGCGCCTACAGCAATTCATGCCAGGTACAGGATCGCACCCCGGGTTCAATGGGAAGGCCTGGTTGCCCGATACTGGATTCTGCAGGCGGAATCTGGCAATTCAAGACCGACAAAGTTGATCAGCATTATGGTGATGGCGTTCATTATGCAATGGGGCTGCGCAATGTTGTAGGATTGGATTGGAACCAGCAGGACAACGCTCTTTTTGTAATGCAACATGGGCGCGACCAACTGCACGATTTATTTCCTCAGTATTATGACACAAAAGCGTCGTCCGTTCTTCCTGCCGAATGCATGTATGAGGTTCACAAAGGCGATAACGCTGGTTGGCCCTACATTTATTATGATCAAATTCAAAAGAAACAAATACTAATGCCTGAATATGGAGGTGATGGAAAGAAAACTGCTGATACAAAATATTTAGATCCTGTAATGGCGTTTCCAGGCCATTTGGCGCCTAATGATTTATTATTTTATACCGGCAATCAATTTCCTGAAAGATATAAGAATGGCGCTTTCATTGCTTTCCATGGCTCGTGGAACAGAAGCCCTGAACCACAGGCTGGCTATTTTGTAGTATTCGTTCCTTTCAAGGATGGCAAACCAACCGGCAAATGGGAAGTCTTCGCGGATGGTTTTGCAGGCGCAAAGGATATTTCGTCACCCGGAAAAGCTGTACACCGTCCCTGTGGCCTGGCACAAGGTCCCGATGGCTCTCTGTATGTTTCAGACGACGTAAAGGGAAGTATTTATAAAATTATTTACCACAAAAAATAGGCAGTTTGAAAAAAATGATTGTGATGTTTGTTGTATCATTTCCTTTAATGTTCGCGCTAATGGGAATGAAGCATGATCCGGTTTCAGAAATTCCCCAACCGCATTCAGGCGTTCAAAATTCCATAACAAATGGAGAAAAGGTTTATACAAAATATTGCCTTACCTGCCACCAGGCTGATGGTAGCGGTGTGCCTAATATGACACCTCCGTTAATACAAACCTCGTTTGTGTTAGGCGATAAAGAAAAGCTAATCAACATCGTTTTGAAAGGCCTGAAAAATGTAGACATAGATGATCAAACTTATAACAACCCAATGCCGGCCTTAGGTTCTGTTTTAAAAGACCAGGAAATAGCTGATGTGCTTAGTTACGTCAGAAATAGTTTTGGCAATAAGGCTTCCGCTGTTACAGTGGCAGAAGTAAAGACAGCCAGGGGCAAGAGTAAATAAAAATTGGTGTTTTTTGTTGATTTACTGTAAAATGATTGCACGAATAATAATTCCATTTGCCCCTATTCGTCGATCACCTTTTCGGGATATTAACTATCTTATAATTTTTAAATTACCTGGAATCCAAAAGCATAAGGATCATCATCAGCATCAATTGAAATGGTATTGTAGCCATAAATTTTTGCCCAACCTTCTATAGACGGGCGTATAGCGGGTTTCCCATCTACTTTTAATTCTTCTTCAATGCGCCCTGTGAATTTACTACCGATGATACTTTCATGAATGAACTCCTCCCCTTTCTTTAATTTTCCTTTCGCATACCATTGAGCCATTCGTGCAGAAGTGCCGGTGCCGCAGGGGGAACGGTCAATCGCTTTATCACCGTAAAAGACCGCGTTACGTGCTGTTGAATTTTTATCTAAAACTTTTCCTGCCCATAAAATATGAGAGCAGGAATGAATGGTCGGATTTTCGGGATGAATAAACTCGTTTGTTTCGTTGATTCGTTTTCTCATTTCCCGGCTCCAGGAAATCAATTGACCGGCTGAATAATTTTCAAGTCCTTTAAAATTTTCCTGCGCGTCCACGATAGCATAATAATTTCCTCCATAGGATACATCTACCTTTAATCTGCCCAAATCCGGACATTCAACTTCAATATTTTCTGCGGCAAGAAATGAGGGCACATTGGTCAATCTCACAGAAGTCACTTTTTTGTCTTTACGTTTATAGGTAACTGCTACTAATCCCGCAGGAGTTTCCATAAGTACAAGACCGGGAGTTTTTGGCTCGATTAAATCTTCTTCTATTGCAATCGTAATCGTTCCGATCGTTCCATGTCCGCACATCGGCAGACATCCGCTTGTTTCAATAAATAATACACCCACATCATTTTTCGGATCGCAAGACGGATACAAAATACTGCCACTCATCATATCATGCCCCCGGGGTTCAAACATTAGCCCTTTCCTTATCCAGTCGTATTCTTTTAGAAAATGTTGGCGCCGCTCACTCATTGTATTTCCTTCCAATGCAGGGCCACCGTCCGCAACCAATCTCACAGGATTGCCGCAGGTATGCGCATCGATACAATGAAAGACTGAACCGCCAAACCTTTTTAGAGCCGCGTTAGGATATTTTTTTGTAATGGGACTTGATAGCATTTAATCAAAAATAATTTAAAAGAGAAAACCAATTAATCAATCTTCTCTTTAGTCAAATGATTGTTGACAGTCCGCCAGATATTTAGAGGATTTTCATTTTTCAGCTCATCAGGCAACAATTTATTTTCCCAGTTTTGAAAGGCTAACGGCCTTGCAAAACGTTTGATTCCATCTGCGCCCACAGAAGTAAATCTGGAATCTGTTGTTGCCGGATAAGGGCCGCCATGCTGCATACTTAAACAAACCTCCACACCCGTTGGCACTCCATTTAAAATAAATCTTCCACAAATATTTTTCACTGCTTCTACTAATTCTTCATTAGAAAGAACATCGTCATCGGTAGCCATTAGCGTAGCGGTTAACTGTCCTTCCAGGTGCTTTGCCACTTCTGCCATTTCTGCCAGATCTTTACAACGTATTACCAAAGAATAGGGCCCAAAAACTTCC
>JBDTGD010000094.1:0-5396 GCA_039937595.1 Ginsengibacter sp.
CAATTTCTATCTTCTCCTCAATAGCATAACCGCTAAGATCAATGATTTCCAACCGGTCGCGCAAGGCAGGTTGAATATTTTGTAAGTTATTAGCAGTAGCAATAAAAAGTACTTTACTTAAATCATACTCAATCTCAAGATAATTATCATAGAAATTATTATTTTGCTCAGGATCTAAAACTTCCAGTAATGCCGAAGAAGGATCGCCCCTGAAATCGGTTCCCACTTTATCAATTTCGTCCAATATCATTACCGGGTTAGACGATTTCACTTTTCTGATAGATTGTAAAATCCTTCCGGGCATTGCACCAATATAGGTTTTGCGGTGTCCACGTATTTCACTTTCATCATGCAGGCCGCCGAGGCTCACTCTTACGTATTTTCTGTTGATGGCATTGGCGATACTTTTACCAAGAGAGGTTTTACCAATTCCCGGAGGACCTACGAAACAAAGTATCGGGCTTTTCATGTCGCCTTTCAACTTGAGCACGGCAAGGTATTCCAGTATCCTTTGTTTTATTTTTTCCATTCCGTAATGATCGTGATCCAAAATCTTTTTGGCCTTTTTAAAATCGTACTGGTCTTTGGTGTAATCTTCCCAAGGGAGGTCCAACATCAGATCCAGGTGGTTATATACTACAGAATAATCAGGGGTGGAAGGATGCATACGCTCTAATTTTTCCACACCTTTGTTAAACATATCTTTTGCAGCGGCAGGCCACTTTTTTCCTTCAGCCTTTTTTTGCATTTCCTTTACCTCTGCTACATTATCGCCACCTAATTCTTCTTTGATAGCTTTCAACTGTTGTTGCAAAAAGTAATCCTTTTGCTGTTTGTCAAGTTCAGCGCGTGTTTTGTTGGTTACTTTATTTTTTAATTCAGCATATTGCAATTCAGTTTGCAACAGATTTAATAATACTTCTGCCCTTTCTTTTATATCCTGTATTTCGAGCAACTTCTGTTTTTCAAGTATATTACTATTCAGGTTGCTGCTTACGAAGTGGATTAAGAAAGCAGGATTTTCTATATTTTTCAGGATAATGGTTGCCTCAGAAGGCATGTTGGGGGATAGCTGTATGATTTGCCCTGACAACTCCTTGATGGATGAAACCATTGCTTCAAAATCATTATCACCTTTTAATTCAGTATCTGCAAGTATAGTAATTTTTGCTTTAAAATAAGGATCTTCAGAAGTGATTTCATTTATTTTAAATCTTTTTTTACCTTGTATGATAACGGTAGTGCCACCGTCCGGCATTTTGATCAATTTAAGGATTTTTGCGACCGTTCCAATATTTACCAAATCACTCACAGTAGGTTCTTCCACCTGGCTGTCTTTTTGTGAAACCACACCTACCAATTTGTCAGCCTTGTAGGCTTCATTTACCGCCTTTATACTTTTATCGCGACCAACAGTAATGGGAATAACAACACCGGGAAAAAGAACTGTATTTCTCAGGGGAAGCAGCGGTAATTCAGCAGGAATCAATTGCTCATCGTTTGGGTCATTGTCTTCATTCATCGGAATCATCGGCATAAATTCCATTTCGTCTTCAGGCCCATTTAGAAAATAATTTTTATTCATATATTTTTTTAAGTTGACATTTTGTCAATGTTTTTATCAAAGAAACGAAGTTTTCAAGTGATAAGTATAAGGTTCAAGATTAATGCCATGTTAAAGAATCAGTATCGATGACAGTATCGATCGCATTTAAACTAAAGCTTCGAAAAAATATTTTGTCGTAAACGAATCTGCGCATTATTAGCATGTGTTATGCAGATTTATTTTAGTCGGTAAGCGAAAAAGCGTCATTAGTCGTCCATGATGTTGTCATTCTTGAGATCATCGTTTTTTACCTTCTACAACCCAGATGCAATCTTATTATATGTTCTTTATAATCGCTTTTACAATTTCATCTATATCTCCGTCAAAGTGATGGCCACCAGGCAATTCTACAAAAGTGAATTTGTTTAGAGTGATTTTTTTTCTGTCGAGATTTCGATCGTCGCTTCCGTTCATGATCACTATTTTTTTATTTTGGAGGGTATTGATTTCCGAAGCAACATCCATACTTCTTTTGGTGCTGCCTCCAAATATATCTGACCAGTGAATTTCAAAATCAGTACTTCCTGATGATGCCAGAAAAAAAGATGTTTTTACTTTATCTTCAAAATTTTTAGGCAGCCGGTTAAGCACAAAAGGCAATACATCTGCGCCAAATGAATAGCCAATAAAAGCAACTTGCTGGTTTTTTCTGCCGGTTAATTTTTTTGACAGAAAGTTAGTGATATCAATGGTTGTTTGCTCCGGTGTTTTTTTATCATCGAAATAAGTTCTTGCATTTAACGCTACGACATCATAATCTGCCTTGTTAAGGGCCTCACATAAACTGGTAGAAAATTTATTAAACCCACCATCTCCGGAAATGTAAAACAGAAGCGGTTTCTCATGAGTAACAGCATTCCATTCTTTTGTGGCAAAATCTCCGTCAACCGGAAAGGATGTCATTGACCCCATTGTGATCAAAATAAAAAATAAAAAAAAGGCTCTTTTCATAAATCAAAATTAAGGTGTCATTACTTTATTTAATGCAGCAGGTAATTGCAACAGGTCATAATCATTTTCGTAAACTAAAAATTTATTTTCCCAAATGGTAGCATATTTTTCTTTGAAATCGCGAAGGCCCTGGAAATGCCTGAATCGCTTCAGTTTCTCTCCGGCAAATTTTATGATTTGTTCAGATGGGCTTTGTGGTTCAGTAATTCCAGTCATTGGTACCAGTCCAAGGTTGATGTATTTGCATTGTTTTTCTTTGGCGTACTCTATCAATTGAATAATTAAGGCATCCATACAGCCGCCTGGCGCGTCCCTCTTTTTTCTTATCAGGTCGTATGTGCATTCCTCAGGTGAGTAATCAGGAATAATGTTTAAAAATGCGACTATTTCCCCGTTTTCGTTGGCAATTGTGATGACATCCTGGTTTGCTATTTCTTTAGCGTTGAACATTCCCTGGCTAAATACCTGCTCATCTTTTTCATATGCATGCAGCCACTCGTCAGAAACGTCTTTCAATTCACTTAAAAGAGTATTATCAAGCGGCGCCCTATGAAGATGTGCCCCGAATCCCTTCTTTTTAAGGCTGTTGAGCGCATTTCGCAACGATTGTTTGTCTTTTCCCTGGAGAGTGAAATTTTCGGCATCTAATATGGCTTCCTGGCCAATTATTAATTTTTGTTTTCTTAATTGATTAAACCATAAAATACTATTTTCATCTACGCGGTAAAAGGCAACCTTTAGTCCCATTTTTTTGCATTGGCGATAAAATTCCGCAAGCACTTCAAATTTGTTTTCCTCCGCGCAAACAGGCTCTTCCAGCACAATGGCAAAACCGCCGGCTATCCGGTAAGAAATAAACGCATCATGTATTTCAGAGAAGAAAAAAAGTTTATCCTCAGATATTTTAAAATAATCAATAGAAGAATTTCCATATTCCTTCAGTAAAATGGCCGCTCTTTCCCTGGCCGATTCATTTTCTGTTTCCACCCTTATAAACGGTTTGATGACCGTAAACAATAGAAAACCCCAACTCAAAAATCCAAGCGTATGAATAATCCATATAAATTGATGGCCGAAAGGAGTACGCGGTCGCAAGGATTCATTGCCTCCTAAAAAAAATATTTTCATGGTGTTCACGAGCGATTGGTACCATGTAAAGTCAATTCCGAAATGCCTTTTATCAATAAAATAAAAGCTTAAATAACCAAAAATTAATACGGATAAAAACACGATTAAGACGGAAATAACTCCGACTCTGATCCATTGAACGCTGCTTCGGATGCGGTATTGACTCCGGCTCATTAAAAGTAAAACAATGATGACCGCTGCAAACGTGGCTTCTTCATAATCAAGCGCCTTTGTGATGTTGCCAACTAAAGAAAATACGGAAAGTAATAAGGCAATGCGCCAGGCGTTTTTTAAGCCTTTGAACATATAAGCGGACGTAATTAATAAAGCAACGCCGGTAAATAAAACTAAAATGTTAGATGCGTTAATTGCTTCCAGCGGCAGGAATGCTCTTATCAGTTCAAGGCGCGGATGCAAAGGACGTGTTACAACAGAAATGATATTTAAAATGCCCAGGGCAAAAATGAGCAATGCCGGAACTATTCGTATAAATAAGTTTTTTCCTCTCCATGCAAAAGCCAAAATACCCAACAACATTGGAAGCCAGAATTCGAAAACACGGTATAACACAGTAACAGACAACGCCTGTACAGTAGAATAGCCATAGAATTCCAAAATATAAACAATGGATATTTCTACAGCACCTAGCCCGCGCAAAAATGGAGAAGTAACCATTAATAATACAGACGCTATGTAGGCGATGGCAGCCACAGGAAATGATGGTGTGAGCCCCAGTGCGAGCATCGCGATATAAAGATGGAACATGCCTGTGAGTTCTACTCCTGTAGAAAATAAAATGGCCCCTGCGAATTTTCTATTGCTCACATTAGCCGCAAAGAGTTCGTCAATAAAAGCTGCCAACCTGGGCATTTTTTTTACAATATATCCATATAATTTTCCTTTTGATTTAAGAGATTGTGAAACCCTGATTAATGCTATTAAAACAAGAACGACAAGGACAAGCCCAATCCATGCATCATTTAAATGTTTGTCGGAGAAAAACGCAAATAGTAGTACTACGGGAAAACCTGCCAGGAAAACAGTAGTTAAACCGGCGAAGCCATACAAGCCGCTTGCCTGGTGAATCTGAGTTTGGTTATATCCACGCTTTCTTAATTGGGAAGGCGTATATGCTAAAGAACTTACGCCACCGGCGGGTAAGAAAATACTTAATAAATTTCTTTTTAAAAACAGTTCTATAGAGTCAATCCATTTCAATGAAAGTCCTATCGAAGCAAAACTGCTGACGTACATCCCGCTTTGGAAAAACACATAAATAAAAGTGACCAGAATGCCTATAGAAACCCAAAATGAATCCGCGTTTTCAATATTGGGAATTATCTGTTGCAACTCTTTTCGCTCGCTCCTGAAAAAAATGAATGCGAGCAAAATCATTAAAACAGCCAATATTTCTTTCCAATATGTTTTGGGTGAAAATGCCTGAAGCCGCTTATAGAATTTCGAAAATGCCAGGGTGTTTTTTATTGTAAAGTTAGTTAATTGAAAATTATAAAATAACAGGGATTAAAATGCTTCTCACGGATTATTTACTAAATAAAAATCTAATTGATAAGTTTGTTTACTACAGAGAAAACATTACCTGACAAACCAGTAAAGTTTTAAGATAAAATTATAAACTGAATGCTTAAAAAACTTCGTGGTTTGAATCTCACTTATCAAATAAGAATCTTAAGAATAACTTTATCTACTG
>JBDTGD010000095.1:0-2494 GCA_039937595.1 Ginsengibacter sp.
ATGTGGCTTTTGGTTAAATTATTTTTCGTAGCCGGACTTTTTATTTATCATATTTCCCTTCATAGGATTTTTAGTCAGCAACAAAAAGGTATTTACAAATGGACTTCCCAACAACTAAGAATCTGGAATGAAGTAGCTACTATTTTTTTGATTTCCATTGTGATGCTTGCGGTGGTAAAGCAATTGCTTAGTGTTGCCTGGGGAGTAGGTGTTTTAATAGTATTTTCTTTGCTCATGTTTTTGGCAATAAAAATTTATAAGAAATATCGAAAAGAGTAAAAGTTTCCAGATAACATAATTGTCAAGGTTGGGTTTTATCATTTCAGCGGTATTGAGCGAAACCTTGTTCAGTAAACAAATGAATAAGAAAGATTTCTATTTTTTGTTATGCTACAATTCGTGTCCCGCGAATTAAAAATATCCGGTAATTATTTCATCACTATGGGCGCTAATACCCTCCACAAGGTGGTGAAGCTGGTAAGAATTACCAATGTGCCAATTAAAATGAACATAGTTTTTAAAGGCAATTTTCCAACAAGCCTCGCGGCGATAGGCGCTGCAATGAGGCCTCCGACTATAAGACCGGCGACATCTGTAAATGGAATACTCTTCAGTAAAATAAAAAAGGTGATTGAACTGGCCAGTACTACAAAAAATTCTGCGAGACAAACTGAGCCAACCACATAACGGGGGCTCTTTCGTTTTGAAATTAGTGTGCTGGTAACTAGTGAACCCCAGCCACCTCCTGCAAAAGCATCTGTAAAGCCACCAACAGAAGCGAGCCATCCAGCCCTTTTTACTTTGTTTTTAGGATTACTCTTTTTAAATCCTTTCATGATAATAAAAAATCCGAGGTAGACGGTGTAAAGTGACACTGGGATGCGTACCCAATAAGAATATTTTTGCGCATAAAATGCAAGGGTAGCTCCAATGATAGCGCCCACTACTCCCGGAACAACCAATACCTTAAATAATTTTTTATTAAAGTTTCCAAAGCGATGATGGCTATAGCCAGATACACCGCTTGAAAATACCCTGGCGGAATGTACGCGGCTGCTAACGATTGCAGGATTAACACCATTGGCCAAAAGAAATGTTGTTGAAATAGTACCGTACCCCATTCCGAGTGAACCATCGGCCATTTGGGCCAGGAAGCCGCAAAGCAGCATCATCAAAAAAGATTTCTTATCAATAATTGAAATAACATCTCGTGTACTTTCCTTTATGGTTTCAAAAGGAATATAGGAAAGTACCGCGTGCCCCAGTATCATAAAAAAGAACGCGAGCAAGCTCCAGGTTACAATGCGCTGCCATTTTTTTGTTCCGGATTTTGTGTCTTCCTTTAATATGGATTGTTTTGCTACCAACACTTTCGTAATATCATTTAGCTGTTTTACCTTTTGGTCAAAATCTTCGTGTAAGCCTTTCCGTATGGTTTGCATATTGTCTAACACATCTTCCATTTCGTCAGGGATCATTGTATTCATCACTTCTTTCAGTCGCTTGGCAATAGTTGGAGATTTTCCGTTAGTGGAAATAGCAATTTTAAGATTGCCTTTTTTTACAATGGAACTTAAATAAAAATCACATAGTTCCGGTTTGTCTGCAACATTTACAAGCCTGCCAGCAAGATGCGCATCATTTTGAATAATTTCACTCGTTATAATGTCGTTAACTGCAGCTATTATTATATCTGCCTGTTCAATATCAGTAATTGAGTAGGGCCTTTCTTCAATGGAAATATTGGCAAGTTCTTCGGCAATCTCATAAATTTTATCCTGAACAGAAATGCCCACCAAATGGATAGAAGTAGAAGGTGAGTTTTGCGCTACCGCCAGTAACTTTTCCAGGGCAACATTTCCGCCCCCGATTATCAAAAGCCGAAGTTTTTCAAGCTTTAAAAAAACCGGAAACAGTTTATTGCCGTCCTCAATGATGATATTTTCTTTTTCTTCTACCACAGATTATTCTGTTTATCCTTTTTTGAGATAATTAAACTGCTGAACAAAATTAACACGAACTACATTTTGATTGTCCATTACAGATGTATTGCTGTGCCACTGAAATATTTTGACGTATTGACATTGTAAAGCGGAAGTTGAGTTCAGTCTAAAATTGATTCCTGCAAATGTCCTGTTCTGATCAAAAAATAATGAACTGTGAATGTAACCGGGATTAACCATTACTTCGTTGGCTGCTAAAAGTTTTATATTATCAGCTTTCAATGTGAATTGGAATTCAAATTTATAACGCAGCCTAAAAATATATTGATAGTTTTTAGTCAACTCATTGTTTTTAACGACCTGGAGAAATCGTTGTTCACTTCTAAGCCTCTGAGTAAAATTTATTTTATGTAATAAAAGCTGGGAAGACAATTCCTGCCAGGGCCGCCATTCATTTTTAAGTAATAAATCTTTGCCCACATATTGCGCATTTTTGAAAAAGGCTAATCCAGCGGTTACGGATACACGATTATTAAAAGCGTAACCTCCAC
>JBDTGD010000096.1:0-4455 GCA_039937595.1 Ginsengibacter sp.
AATCTCCAACCGATCAAGGGGACGGCAGGTTTAGTAAAGCTTATGCAACTTTTCTCAGCCCTATTACTTCAGCCACGGACTGGGTTTACTCTTCAAATTATATTCGTGTAAGGGATATAACGCTGGGTTATAATTTTAAAAAACTTCTTAAAGCAGATTATGTCCAGGGTGCGCGTGTTTATTTTACGTTAGAAAACTTTTTTGGACATGATGATTATACAAATGGCCTGAATCCTGAGGCAGCAAATACCACCATAAGCTCCAATGGCGCTTATCCTGAAGCAGGGGATTATGGTGCACTGCCGCTTCCAAAATCATTAATATTCGGGCTAAATATCACTTTTTAATCATCCAAACTCTAAACAAAATGAAAAAGATATATTTTATTATAACCGTAATTTTTATCACTCTTGCATCATGCAATAAGGATTTAAATCAGATTCCCATTTCCTCTGCTACGACCGCAACTTTCTATCAACAGCCGAGTGATTTTATTCAAGGTATCAATGCTGTGTACAATGACCTCAGAGGCTATCCCGACAGGTTAATGTTTCTCTCTGAAGTGAGATCGGACAATATATATCCAAATAACCAGGACGGTGTTGCCCGCGATCATGATCCTATTAATAATTTTCAAACAAATATTGCCACAAATGTTTATGTTGAAGAAGCATGGCGTTCCGATTTCAAAGGTATATTCGATGCCAATACCCTAATTGATCAAATTTCCAAGAATGGCAGCCTTGTAGGCACTCCGGCATTGGCAACAAGATTAACAGCAGAAGCGAAGTTTCTGCGGGCTTTCTTCTACTTTGATCTGATTAAGTATTATGGCAAACTGCCCATTATTGATCATCCCGTATCGGCTGCTGAGGCCAATAAAATCAGACGTAGCGCCGTCGCTGACGTATATACGTTCATTATTGCCGACCTTCAATTCGCAATAGCAAATCTTCCGACTAACTTCAGCGGTCCATTCCCAAATTACACATCATCCGATGTTGGCAGAGCCACTAAATATGCTGCGGAAGCAATACTTGCCAGGGTTTATATGACTCGTTCAGGGCCAGATTATGGCATCCAGGGACCCAGTTTGGGGTTAAAAGAATGGGACCTGGCGTTGCCTTTATTACAGGATATTATTAGTAGCGGACTTTTTGCTTTTAACTCTACCCCATATTCCTTTCCCGTGCCTGCTAACGGAATTTTTTCATACAGTAACCAAAACCCTTCCGTTAATAAAGAGGCCATATTTGATATAATGTTTCTTTCCGGCCAAAGCCCGATTTTAGGAACCGATTTTCCATGGCTCCTTTCTCCTCAAAACTATTTCAATTCATTCCCAACCGGCAATTCTGTGGCAAACGGAACTATTGGAAATCCCAATGTGTCCTACGATTTATTGAATGACTTTGATCCGAGCGATAACCGTTTATCGCCAACCATCCATACTACACCTTTCAGCTACACCGGAACGCTGGATTCACATCCTTTCTTTAGAAAGTATTTGGATACAACTAAGATCCCAACGGCAAGTCGTTTTGACTGGGGCATCAATTTTATAGCAATAAGGTATACAGATATTTTAATGATGAAAGCTGAATGCGTTTTGAATGGCGCAACCGGCTCGCAGGGCGATGTAGATGCTATCGTTAACCAGGTAAGGGAAAGAGCTGGCCTGTCTGATTTGTCTGATGTTACACTACCCGAACTTTTTGACGAACGAAGAACGGAATTTGCAGGAGAAGGTCTGCGTTGGTTTGACCTGCAAAGAAGCGGTAACCTGATCACAATTATGAATGCCTGGATCAGTGTAGAAGATGCTGCTTTAAAAAAGATGAGCCAGGTAACTCCAAATGATATCATATATCCTGTTCCACAAACGCAGTTGGACGCCGCGCCTGAATTGTATGATCAAAATCCGGGTTACTAAATTGCTGTAGCGAAACGGTTTTATGAGAATTATATGAAGTAATGAACAAAAATTTTTCATTATTTTTTGATTTGCTACTTTAATTATAAAAAATTATTATTCAATCTATTTTAAGCACCGGCAAAATGTTTATAAAAAATTTCACAATTATTTTTTTTCTGACTATCTCGTTATTGCCGCACGCAAAATCCCAACCTGTTTTAAAAACGGGCTTGGGTCCAATGCCAAATGAATGGGTAGACGCAGATACACACCACAAAGTTATTAAGCTAACCAGGAGGGAAGGAACCAACATGAGTTTCTATTTCCACAATAATCCTTTTGTAGATGATAAAATGACTTTTTACGGTAGTGATAAGCAAAATAACGATGACATAAAGGAAGAGGAAACGTATAATAATAATGCAAAAAATAAACAGTTATACCTGGTTGACCTGAAGACGCTTAAAATTGAACAACTAACGCATAGGCCTGATCCAATGCAAGGCGAAATCGTTTCGCCAAAACTAAATGAAGTTTTCTATCAGGTTGATGATACGGTATTTGCAACAAATATTTCTACAAAAAAAGAAAGAAAGATTTTTGTTTTTCCCCCGGATTTCAGAGGTGGTATCACAACAGTAAATGCAGATGGTAACTTACTTGCAGGGGCCAAAGCAGAAGATGCCGAAAAAGAAATATTTAAAAAGAATCCAGCCAAGAGTGATTATTTTAATAAAATATACGAAGCTAAATTAAGGCGTACACTATTTACGATTAATATAAAAACAGGAAAGCTCACCAAAATATTTTCTGATACTGCGTGGCTTAATCATGTACAGTGTTCTCCGACAGATCCTGATCTCCTGATGTTTTGCCACGAAGGTCCATGGCATAAAGTAGATAGAATATGGACAATTAATATAAAGACAAATAAGGTAACTAAAGTTCACACGCGAACGATGAATATGGAAATTGCAGGTCATGAGTGGTTTTCTGACGACGGCAAACTCATTTATTTTGATTCGCAACAGCCACGTGGTGTTACCTTTTTTGTATGCGGATATAATATCACAACCGGAAAAGAGAAAAAGTATGAGTTACAAAGAAATGAATGGTCAGTGCATTATACTTCCTCTCCTGATGGAAAATTATTTGCGGGAGATGGTGGTGCTCCGAATGCGGTCGCTCATGCAAAAGATGGGAAATGGATATATTTGTTTACCCCCGAAGGAGATCATTTCAAATCGGAGAAGTTGGTAAACATGATTAATCATAATTACCGTTTGGAACCCAATGTGCATTTTAGTCCTGATGAAAAATGGATCATTTTCAGGGCTAACTTTGAGGGAGTGGAAGATGTATATGCGGTTGAAATCAAAAAGAGCGACAAGTAAATCTTTTAAAATATCTTTTTCTAATTAAATTTAAACATGTCATCGTTCTTACCCTTTTCCCAAGGGATCGGGTTGGGGTGTGGCTCAACAAGAAATTATGCGCAAAATAATCCTCCTTTTATTTCTCACATTGGTGTTGAAACATGTTTCAGCCCAAATAAAAAGGCCTTCTGTATCCGAACAAACAAAGCCATGGACAAGATGGTGGTGGATGGGCAGTGCAGTAGATGAGCCTGGAATAAAACAACAATTGACGGAATTATCGCGTGCTGGTTTTGGAGGAGTTGAGATTGTTCCAATTTATGGAGCAAAGGGTTTTGAAAACTCATATATAAAATATCTATCGCCAGAATGGATGAAGATGCTTGACTATACTGTGTCAGAAACTAAAGCATTAAATATGGGTGTTTACATTTCTGTTGGTACGGGCTGGCCGATTGGTGGTACCGATGTTACTATTGCTGACGCTGCTACTAAAATAATAACTCAAAAATATTCTTTATATGCGGGGAAAAATTTTGACGGGAAGATTGTTGTTAATGACCCGAAACAAAAAAAATATGCCACTCTTTCGGCATTGATGTTGTTCAAAAATAATGGGGACGTTATTGATCTTACCAATAAGGTAGAACCCAATGGTACGTTACTTTATAGCAGCAATGAAGATGCAGAATTGATAGCAGCTTTTGTTGGAAAAACATTTCAAAAGGTAAAGCGTGCTGCCCCCGGAGGCGAAGGTTATACGATTGATCATTTCAGCAAAACCGCAACTGCAGACTATTTCAAAGTTTTCGATACGGCTTTTGGAAAAACATCACATGGTGTGAAAGCTTTTTTCAATGATAGCTATGAAGTGTATGGCGCCAATTGGACACCAGATTTTTTTAGTGAGTTTCAAAAACGGAGAGGTTACGACTTAAAAAAATATTTAAACTTATTCATAAGCAATTCTTTAAGCGATACAGTCGCAAGATTAAAGAGTGATTACCGCGAAACGATATCCGATTTGATGTTGCAAAATTTTAGCAGGGTATTTACATCATGGACACATAAGCTGAACGCAAAGTCAGTAGACCAGGCACACGGGAGTCCCGGCAACCTGCTTGACTTATATGGCGCGTTCGATATACCCGAGTGCGAAACCTT
>JBDTGD010000097.1:0-3524 GCA_039937595.1 Ginsengibacter sp.
TATACCATGGTATTTCGCATCATCTTGGGATAGACGTTCATGATTTGGGAACCAAAACAGAACCGATAAAAGCGGGTATGGTATTAACGATAGAGCCGGGAATTTATATTGAAGAAGAAGGAATGGGCATTCGTATTGAAGATAATTATTGGATCACCAAAAATGGAAATATAGATTTGATGAAAAATATTCCAAAGACGGTTGAGGAGATTGAAGCGTTGATGAAGTGAAGAAGGACGACCGACGACCGACGACAGACAACCTAATGCAAAGACAACGGATGACCGACCACCGACAACCGGAGAACCACAACTGGTGGTCAGTTGTCGGTGGTTGGGGGACTTGCTTTTAAAAATAATTCTATGGCATTTAAGTTTGAGCAATTAAAGATTTGGCAATTGGCAGTGGATATGTCGTTTGAAATTCATGAATTAACAAGGAGTTTTCCTAAAGAAGAATTATTCATCCTTACTGCACAAATAAAAAGAGCTGCTGATTCTATATCTTTAAATATTGCCGAAGGGTCGACCGGTCAATCAAATGCGGAACAAAAAAAGTTTTTAGGTTATTCACAGCGATCTGCATTAGAAGTAGTCACTTGTTTGTATCTCGGAAAACGGAGAAGTTTGGTAACCGAAAATCAATTTATAACTCATTATGATACGCTGGATAAATTAGTAGCAATGATTCAAAAATTTAAAAATTCACTTGATTAAAAAATAACCGGACGAACGTCCACTGACAACAGACGACCAAAGAACGGATCTGGGTTGTCGGCGGTCGGTCGTCGGTTGTCGTCTTTCACATTATGAAACAAATTCCAAACATCTTCACACTGCTTAATTTATTTTTTGGTTGTATGGCCATAGTCTTTGCTTTGCAGACCAATTCAGTCATCATTTACATGAATGACCAGTTCAACACTAGCTTTAATATTCCCGAAAAAATTTCATGGGCAGCGATTTGCATTTTCATCGCGGCATTGATTGATTTTTTGGATGGGTTTGTGGCCCGGTTACTAAAGGTTAGCAGTGAGATGGGAAAGCAATTGGATTCATTGAGCGACCTGGTAAGTTTTGGTGTGGCTCCTGCAGTGATTCTTTATCAGTTGCTGAAATTTAGTTTTGCGCGGGAAGAGAATGGGCTCGATATTTCTATCGTTTGGCTGGTTCCCTCTTTTATTATTGCTTGCGCGGCAGCCTACCGCCTGGCAAAATTCAATCTTGCTACTGATCAGCAATACTCGTTTAAAGGTGTTCCTGTTCCTGCCGTAGGACTGCTGATTGCATCTTTTCCACTCATTTTACATTTTAATGAAATAGCGGGAATAAACGCAATCATTATAAATAAGTGGTTTTTATATGCAGTGATTCTTATACTTAGTTATTTGATGGTAAGTAATCTCCGGATCATGTCTTTGAAATTTGCTGATTTTACCTTTAAAAATAATATTCCCAAAATAATTTTATTAGCCGTTGCAATTCTTGCTGCGTTATTTTTGCAATGGATTGCCGTACCGGTAGTCTTTATTGTTTATGTTTTATTATCATTAACCGGTCCGAAAGTTGTCGGATCCCAAATAAAAGCTGAATGAATTTTACTGCAGAAATTAAGATAATGCCTTTGAAAGAATTGTTGGATCCCCAGGGAAAAGCCGTGTTGGGTGGGCTTGCCAACCTTGGAATTAAAAGCATCAATGATGTGAGGATCGGAAAAAACATACAACTGAAACTTGAAGCGGCATCAGCAGCTGAAGCTAAGTCCATAGCGGAAGAAGCTGCCAGGAAATTATTGGCCAACCAGGTGATGGAAGAATTTACTGTTGAAATTAGTTGATTAATCAATTAGCTAATTGGCAAATTAGCACATTAGCTAATCATCACATCAGCTAATCATCACATTATCCCATTAAAAATGCTCTACATTGTTCCATCTCCTATCGGTAATCTTGCCGATATTACTTTCAGAGCAATAGAAGTGTTGAAATCTGTAGACCTGGTACTGGCAGAAGATACCCGGACTTCGGGTAAGCTTTTACGTCATTATAATATCGACAAGCCTGCTTCTGCCTATCATCAGCATAACGAACATAGAATCGTCGGCCATTTAACAGAGCAATTATTGGCGGGAAAGACGATGGCGCTGATTACTGACGCCGGTACACCAGGCGTAAGTGATCCCGGTTTTTTATTAGTGAGGGAATGTATCAAAAACGGCATTAAAGTAGAATGCCTCCCGGGTGCCACAGCCTTTGTTCCAGCCCTGGTAAATAGTGGCCTGCCCATGAACAGTTTTTGTTTTGAAGGTTTCCCTCCGCTAAAAAAAGGCAGACAAACTTTCTTAAAAAAAATGGCGGAAGAAGGGCGGACAATGGTGTTTTATGAAAGCCCTATGCGGCTGGTAAAGACGCTAAAAGATTTTATAGAATATTTTGGCGCAGAAAGGCAATGCAGTGTAAGCCGCGAGCTCACAAAAATGTTTGAAGAAACTAAAAGGGGAACGTTGCAGGAAGTTCATGATTATTTCGACTCGAAAGCAGTGAAGGGGGAAATTGTGATTGTTGTGGAAGGGAAAGGATAAATAGAATTCCTTATTATTTATTTGTTTACTGCAATATTGGGTAACAGTTTTCAAAGACTTTACTGATCTTGAAGCATTTGACGGATTACGTTCAAATGAGTAAAACCACAAAGAAATTGTTTAATTTTATTGCATGATTCTGAAGGATGTAATAAATATTGATAGAGAAATCTTAAGCGGCGTACCGGTTTTTAAAAATACGCGTGTGCCGATTCAAACTCTATTTGACTATCTTGAAGAAAGTTCGTTAGAAGAATTCTTAAAAGGTTTCCCATCTGTTACGCGCCGTCAGGCTGAAAAAGTAATTGAGTTTGCCGGTAAATTAATTCAAGCCACTTCCTTAGAGCATGAAGATATTACTGGATGAAAATATTGATGTGCGTTTCAAAAATCTCTTTGATGCGAATGTACATGCTGTATTCACAATAAAAGATATGGATTGGCTCGGCATTAAAAATGGAGTGCTTTTGAAACTTTTAGAAGAAAATTCCTTTGATGTTTTTATTTCTGTTGATAAGAACCTCCCTTATCAGCAAAACGAAAAGAACTTACCAGTTCTTATAATAATTTTAAATGTAAAGCGAAATGTATTAGAGAGGATTTCTAAATTATACCCCGAAATCCTGAAACTGATTTCAAGAAAAGAAGGAAGAAAAATTATGGTTTTAATTGAATTTTAATTTTTGACTTTAGGGAATTATTTTTTGAGATAAAAGAATTTTGATGAGAATATTTTCTTAAATACAATCATCTTTCAATTATAATTTTAATGTCAGAAAGATAAATCGTGGAATTATGATAGAAGAAAAAAGCCACTATTGTTAATGGTTCTGGCCCCTCTCCTTTGGAGAGGGTTGGGGTGAGGTCTTGCAGGCATTCAACGGTTTCAACGCTTTAGGCAACCAACAATGAAAAAAAGTGACAAATAGGATTCCTCATTATTT
>JBDTGD010000098.1:0-3127 GCA_039937595.1 Ginsengibacter sp.
ATGTTTTTCAGGCATTCCATCTTGCGGTTATAGTCCATAGTCTCTGCATACTTCTCAAACGCCAGTTGCTGAAATTGTTTTACAGATTGCAGCAAGGTCATTAGTTGCTGTTGTTCCTGCGGTAATACGATACCGTAGTTGATCAGCACCTGGGCCGGAGAAGCCTGGAACAATGCCGCAGCCTCGGGATTTTGTACCAGCTCGGTAAGCGCTGTTATTTTTTTATCATAATCCCTGGACTGTTTAAATGTGTTTACCCGCACCTGGCGACACTCTGCTGCCGGCACCAACACATTACTGATGGCAGCCACCTCCTCTGCATCTGTCACACCAAGGCTATCCAGCACCCTGGCAGGGTCGACACTGTAGTCGTCCAGGAAACCGGGATTATTAAGAATAGACGATAAGATCGTCCAGGCTTTTTGGTAATCCATAATAAAGGTATTAGTATATAAATAATTTACTAAACAGGTTTTCTAGCTGGCGCTCCTGCCAGGAATTGAAAGCGGTAATAAAGGTAGTTTTTAATTTTATAATATGGCCGATGTAAATAACAAAGAAATAGGAAGTAAGAACACCAGTCCCTGATTCATTCGGGATGGCTGCCATTAAAGGCAGGAATACTAAACATGAAATGCTGGCGAGAAGATTTCTTTATCCAAATAATAAAAGAATAATTCCGGAATTCCACAGATATTGAGCAAACCGGCAAAGGCAGGCAAAAAGGCAGGTTTTTATTTTGACCAGTGAACTTTCCAAAAGTTCCTTTCAATCGCTGAAATCATGGCGTGTTTTGATTACACTGATAATTCTGAAAATTATAGAGCTTATAACTTTTGGAAAGTTGAGAAACCTGCGAATGCGATCTGAAGAAAGGAAAATCTTTATTAAATTTTGTTAACAGGCTAAAAGATAATTTGCTACCAATCTGGTAACAGCTTTATATTTGTAAATAATATGAGAGTAATTGCTGTACGAACCTTGCACGACTATGCTAAAAAGAAAAAAGAGGCCGAGCAGCCGTTATTACTGTGGTATAACGAGGCGTGCAAGGCCGTCTGGAAAAACAGTAATGAATTAAAGGCTCAGTTTCGCAACGCATCGGTAATAAGTGGAAAAAGATTTGTATTTAATATTCATGGCAATAAATACCGGCTCATTGTTGATATTGAATTTTACTTACAAATTATTTTTATTGTATGGATAGGCACACATACCGAATACGATAAAATTGATGCAAAAACCATAACATATGATAAAGCCCGTTAAAACAAAGAAAGATTATGAAGCAGCTTTAAAGCGCTGTTATGATCTGATGCAAAAAAATATTAAACCGAAAACGTCCGAAGCTGATGAACTTGAAATACTTTCTATCCTGGTAGAAAATTATGAGCAAAAGCATCACCCTGTTCCACCGCCCAATCCTGTGGATGCTATTAAATACAGGCTTCAACAAACTGGAATGGATGAAAAAGAATTGAACAAAATATTAGGTGGCCGCAGCCGGAAATCCGAAATACTTTCCGGCAAACGAAAACTTTCTCTTAACATGATCCGCGAACTGCATGATAAATTGAACATACCTGCGGAAACGCTGATTGCGGAATACTAAAAAGATAGAAGCTTTTGTATTGATTGATAAATTGATCCCCCAGAGTGAACCAACAAAAAATATAAATTTTTATTTTGACCATTACACTTTATAAAAGTGCCTTCCCATCCCAATGCAAAAATTACAACGACGAATAGTTTCGTGAAAGATTGGCTTTCGAAAGTGCAAAGGCGAAACAATCTCAGATATCCGAAAAGTGGCTTTTGCCGCGCGCAGGCAAGGAAAAAATCCCGAAAGCCTTCGGGAGAGCGATGGTGTTGACCTTGAACTTTTTGTGTAACATCCCGATACTTCGGGAATCTTTTCCTTTCAAGAGAAAAACTGACAAACAAAAACACAGTAAATCAATAAATAAGGCAGATTTTTATTTTGCAGGAAAAAGAATAAAATCCTTTCAGAAAAACCGGCAATCTTTTTACCAATCGGAGCAAATAGACATAAACAATTACGATTAGTATCAATTGGCTTTTGCCGCGCGTAAGCAAGGAAAAATCCCGAAAGTCTTCGGGAGAGCGATGGTGTTTTCCTTGTACCGATAGCCATCGGTATTGGTTACTTTTTCTTTCAAGAGAAAAAGTGACAAGTAAAATTGCTAACGATAATTCTATAACAAAATATAGTAAGTTTGTAACAGTCCTAATGAGAATTGGAATTTTAAGAACCATTAAGAAACACTTAGGAATTTAAGTAATGTGGAATGAAAGTAACGGACACGAACGTCTAAATCTGGAATCAGCGTTATACCCCTTCTTTATAATTAAATCTTCAAAAAAACAGAATGCACTTACAACGATTTTCTTTTATTTTTTTGGTCATTTTTGTTATCAGCGGTTGCGGAGTCAGCAAAAAAGCGCAACAACCTAAAACTTCATTTGATGATGGTATCCGGCAGATTAACCACGTGGTAGTTATCTATATGGAAAACCACAGTTTTGACAACCTCTATGGAGAGTTCAAAGGTGCAAACGGTATTGAAAACGCCGAAAAGGGAAATTTTGTACAGGTTGACAAGGAAGGGAAACCTTATAAGTACCTGCCTGAGATTCCGAGAAACAACTCTTTCCCCACTAATTTGCCAAATGATTTTTTTAATATAGATCAATATGTTACTTCTGATAAGAAAACGCCGGATGTTACTCACAGCTTTCTTCGTAACCAGTTGCAAATCGACGGAGGAAAGATGGATAAGTTTGCGGCATATAACCATTCCAAAGGACTGGCTATGGGCTATTATAGTACTGAGAAATTGCCGTTGTATCCGATAGCACAAAAATACACGCTGTGTGACAATCTTTTTCAGAGTGCTTTTGGCGGTTCCTATTTCAACCATGTTTTTCTGATTTCTGCGGCGGTGCCGGTCTGGCGGGATGCTCCTAAATCAATGACTGAAGGAGAGGATCCTGCAGTTACGTCTGATGGCTATGCTATCAATACTGTTTATCCCAAAAACCCACCTTACCCTCCCAAATCGGATACTTCCAAATTGATGCCCCCGCAGACGATGCCGACTATCGG
>JBDTGD010000099.1:0-8864 GCA_039937595.1 Ginsengibacter sp.
CATTTCTTTACAATACAGCAGGCAAACTTATTTTGAAGATTCCTGATTTCTTGGCAATCATTTAGTAACATCACTTTTTAATTCATTAAAATTTTCATTGTAATTCCTTGACCAGGATCATGAAAATCATGAGTAATGTCATTTATTATACTGATGATTCTCATATTCTATCAAGGCACGAGGTATTATCTTTATTTTATAATTGATTTTAAAATTGAATTTTATATTTCTAAACATAAATTCTAAAAAATAAAAAATGGAAAAAGATTTATTATCAAAAATAGCCATTGTAACCGGAGGTGCTTCGGGCATTGGAGAAGCAGCCGCATTATTATATGCAGATCACGGGGCAAAAGTGATCGTATCAGATGTTAATGAAAAAAAAGGTAATGAGGTTGTAGCAGAGATCAAAAGAAAATCGGGTGAAGCTTATTTCATAAAAGCCGATGTGAGCGATGTGGGGCAATGCAAAAACTTAGTGGACAAAACCATTGACAAATATGGCAGTGTAGATATATGCTTTAATAACGCGGGGATAAGCGGAGAATCTAATGCAATAGCCGACATGAGCATTGAAGGATGGGATAAAATGATTGCAACCAATCTGAGCAGCGTATTCTATTGCATGAAATACCAGATCGCTCAAATGCTGAAACAAGGAAGTGGCACTATAGTAAACAATTCTTCCATTTTAGGTTCAGTGGGTTTTGCCAACGCAGCCGCCTATGTGGCCGCGAAACATGGGGTAATCGGTTTAACGCAAACTTCAGCCGTCGAATATTCAAAGAATGGAATCAGGGTGAATGCGATAGGTCCAGGATTCATTAATACACCTTTGCTTACGGAAGCCGGAATAGATGATGCCGCAAAAAATGGCTTAATTCAATTGCACCCGATAGGCAGGTTGGGTGAAGCCGGCGAAGTAGCCGAACTGGTAGTGTGGTTAAGTTCTGACAAAGCCTCATTTGTCTCAGGAAGCTACTATGCTGTGGATGGAGGCTACCTGGCGCAGTAATTTTTTGGATTATTACTTTCTGATTCTAAAAATAATTAGCAATGAAAAAAATATTAGTACCTACCGACTTTTCTTCCTGCGCGGACAAGGCAATTACTTTTGCAGTAGAATCAGCAAAGATTCTGTCGGCAGAGATTATTTTACTTCATGCGCTCGACATACAAGGCAACCTTTATACAGACTATATGGGCGTTACCAAAGAGTATAACCAGACATTACAAAATCAGTTTTTTCATAAATTAAATTCAATAAAAGACATTATTCAAAATACAGAAGGAATAAAAGCAGACGCCATAGTCTCTAAAAATTCCTTAAAAAATGCCATTGCGGAAGTAGTTGATGACAATGATATTGACCTGATCGTCATGGGAACTTTAGGCGCTTCAGGAATTAAAAAAGTATTTTTTGGAAGCAACACGTCATCTGTTATCGGAAGCAGCAAAATTCCGCTGTTGGTGATTCCTCCTGGTTATGAATGGAAGAAGCCCGAAAACTTTTTATTTACCACACATCATTTTGAAAAAGATCTTAAAATACTTGATTTTATTTTTGAGATTTCCAATTTATACATGGCCAGGGTAAATGCAGCAGTATTTACAAATGAAGAAAAAGACACGGCTGAAACCCTTGTAAAACATACAAATCAAATTCCAGAATATGAAAAATTCATTAAACGGAATTATGAAGAAGCCACCTTCACCATCCAACATATTTTTGGACAAGATTTTATTGAATCCCTACAGAATTATATAACTAAAAATAATGTAGATATTCTTGTAATGGTTACCCATAAAAGAGATTTTGTTGAAAGAATTTTCAAACCGGGTATTGCAAGGAAAATGAGTTATCAAACAAAAATCCCTTTGCTTGCGATTCCTGCCGGTGAAGACTGATGAACTGATCGATGAATTTTCCGAGTTATACTTTTTACCAATTATGTGAATGAATAACATCGGGATACGATTTCTTTACTGCAAAAGATGAATTGGAAAGTCGGCTGGTGTATTAATGAACGAATTGAATAATCCGCTTTTTATCGCACACAACAAATACACATCTTAAACAGAAATTATCATGAAACGAATTTTAGTTCCCGTCGATTTTTCACCTACATCAAAAAAGGCAATAAAATACGCGCTTGACATAGCTTCCAGAGACGGCGGCAGTGTGCTGCTCTATCATCTATATACCGCGACAAAAAAACCAAAACCCGGACTATTAATATCCACAGAAGAGTATAATAAACAATTAGCACTGGCCTGCTTAAAAAAATTGAAGCGTCTTAAAAAAGAAGTAATGAAAGAGGCCCCGGAAGTTGCCGTTTCAACTATAATAGGACGCTCGCCGGTTGTAAGTAATATTCTCAAATATTCCGAAAGACGCCATATTGATTTGATAGTGATGGGTACACAGGGAGCAAGCGGTTTAAAAAAAATAACGATGGGTAGCAACGCCTCGAATGTGATAGAACAATCTAACATTCCCGTGCTATTGATTCCTGAAAAGTCTCAATGGAAATTGCCTGAAAATATAGTGTTTACAACTGCATTCAAAAGAACGGACAGAAATGCGCTAAGCATCGCTTTTGAATTTATAAGACTTTATGGTGCAATGGTTACTTTTGTGAACCTGGAGAAACCGGATCAGCAAAATTATTCTGATGAGGGAGAAAACTTTGAAACTTACGCGTTTAGTTTGCAAAGAGAGTATACTGGTTCGAAAATTCAATTCCGGCGATTGAAAACAACATCCATAGTGAGCACAATGGAGACCCTGCATGTTGAAATACCTTATGATATATTGATGATGGCCCGAAGAAAATTGAGTTTTTTAGATCGTTTTTTCCACAAAAGCTTTACCAAAGAAATGGCCTGCATTACTACACAGCCATTATTGGTGATTCCTCAGAAATGAAGCGTGACTTTTAGAAGAATCACTTTTATCAGTGAATTCAAAAGTTACGTTTTACCTTCAAATCTCTCTACAAACGCCAGCTTTTAAGTAAGCTAAAAATAGAACAAATGAAATTTTCCCAACTTTTTAGTGGCTTTTTTTGCCGCAATCAAATTAGTAGGAAACGGCAAAACAACAGGTATTTTCCTGTTTCGCTGTTTCAGAATATAAATTATTTTGATGTTCGATGTGAAACATAAGTGTGGACTGCTTTTTGTACTGAAACTTTACGTAAGAAAGCTACGATTTCAACTTTATTGTTCATTTTTAAAAATTAAAAATCATGAAAAAAAGTTTGTTTACTGTTTTAGGTGCCTTTATTCTGTTTTCCTGCAATCAAAACACAAATAATTCTGAATCACAAAGTGACGTCAATCATTCTATGGCTGCCGATACAAGCCTGATTCTTAACAATGGCGCTAAATGGAAGTCAGATTCTATAACCAATCACAATGTAATACGTCTGAAAGTCACTGCAAATATGTTCAGGGTGAAACCTTTTCCAGAGTTGGATACTTACCAGTTATTAGGCAGTTATTTAATTAATGATGCAGATACAATGCTGCAACAATGTAAAATGAAAGGGGCCGACCATGAGGCTTTGCATCAATGGCTGACGCCGATTATAAATCAATCAGGACGCCTGAAAAACGTAACAGATACTGCTGAAGGAAGAAAAATTTTCGATTCCATCGACCATCGTATAAATATATACAACCAATATTTTGAGTGAACATGATTTTCAATGTGCATTTTCTGCGGACATAAATTGAATGCCTCAAGAAACAAGTTTTTTTACTCGGACATTTAATGAGGAAACATGTTCCTTCTTTATTTGGTTTGTTAGCAATTCAAAATCTTTCATATAAAAATTATCACTTTCAGCTATCTCATAGACAGCCTGAATTGAACTGGCTCTGACCATCTTGCTTTCTTTTTTGTCCAGAGCCCATCCCGATAATGTTTTCCAAACTATTTCCTTTTCGTTCTCCGACAAATTTAATCTTGGAACGAGCAGGGCAACGTGCCATTTGAATTCCTTGTCCATTACCGTGCAACATAAGTCCATAAGACCTTCTTTATGCTTAAGAAGGTAAGATGGATACTTCAACGTAATTTTTTCTATGGCATCAGCAGCCCGCATTCTTACAACTCTATCCTTACAAGAAAGGCATTTGAAAAGCTCATCGAAATCATCTTCGTTTCGAACTTTCAAAACAGCGTCATTACTCCTCCCTATTGACCGCAGATCTCCTCCGGATAATAATTTTATAAATTGTTTCATATTTTTTTATTTAAAGGTTTATTCAAATTGTCTTACAGTGCCTGGCCGAAATTTTATTCCATTTTTTTAGAGGAGAATATATGTTGATCTTCTTGTCGGTAACACTTTCAAAATATATAGCCACTGAGCTTTTACGTGCGACAAGTATTCCAACATGTTGAGGGCATTGCATCTTCAATTGCTGTTTGAAAATTTGAAACATACTTAGAAACAGGCTTTTCAATTTACAATGTGGTATTCGTAATAATAGGCATTGTTTAGCTAATAAAGCTAATTTTACTCTGCCACAAAAACACTGATACCTATCACCTTGAAACATGATTTTTCTCACCCGACGATTTATAACGATTTATAAATACTACGGAAGTTTTACAGTTCTTTCAAATAGCGTTTCATTAAAGAAAGATACTTTTCGGCGGTGGCCAATGCTTTTGACTTTGCACCATCCGTCGCTGCAGTTCTGGCACGAAGACTGTTTACTTTCGCACGTATATTGGCACGATAACTCTTGTAATAAATAAAGAGATTACGTTCTTCTGCCGTTTTCATTGCGGGAAAAAATTGATTATAATGTTTGAGAAACAATTCTGACAAATCCTTTCGTTCAAATGCATCCAAATCCATGCAGAGAAATGCCACTTCATTTAATACATCAATCTGCCTGAAATCATCATTGAATTCAATGCAATCAAAAGGCACAGGTTCGGGCAGCAGAAAAATATTTCTTGAATGTAAATCACCATGACAATCCCTGTATAAACCATTACTTAACCTGTCTGCTATCAACTTCTTATTCTTATTTAAAAACTGATCAGAAAATTGAATAGCGTCATCTATTATCGCACCATAAGTGTCACCAAGTTCTTCGGCCATGTATTCTTTTTCTGTTTCCAAATCGTTGAATTCTTCACGTATATCCAGTAAATCTTTTTCATAAATAATGGTTGCCTCTTTATGAAACGAGGCTATTCTTTCTGCCAGTTTCTTTATATCAATGGTACTTACTTCATCATTAACCAGTAATTTATCCATTCGTCTATCCACCTTGAGTTTGTGCATTTTCACCGCATAGTCAATTACGGTTCCTTTGTTTCCTCCAATCGTAATATTTTGTTCATACTCCAGTACGGGCATCACACCAATATATACATCGGGCGCAAGCCTTTTGTTCAATTCAAGCTCTCTCTCGCAATAATGCTTTCGAAGTGCGAGGGTGGAAAAATCAAGGAAGGAATATTGAATCGGCTTTTTGATTTTGTACACGAATTCATCACCTAATATCACCCAGGAAATATGGGTTTCTATTAATTCCCGTTGACCGCTTTCCCCAGGGAAAACACCTTCTGAAATCAGGTTATTGATTTGTTCTGTCGTCATTTTTTTATTTTTAGATATGTCGAAGCCTTGTGAAGCATTTCATTGATATTATCGTTGGTTGATTTTAATATTAGATGTGGAACATCAAGTGGCTCATTGTGTTGACTGATGAATTGATACACCTCAAAGTCAGCCTCACTATATGGCCTTTCCTTTTTTACCCTTTCCCTGATTATTTCTTCATCGGCCCAAACTTCGATAAACAAAATGTCGCCCTTCCCCTGCATCTCTTCAACAAATAATTCCCTGGTATCTTTTTTATGAAATGTGGCGTCCAGCACAAGGTTATTATTTTGCTGCACTGCTTCTTTCATCTGTTCAAGCATCTTGTTATATACCATTTCTTTCTCGTCTTCGGAATAAACTCTTTCGGCAAACATTTCTTTCCTCACCTTATCGCTGTTGACATATACTGCTTTGATCATCTTTGCAAGTCGGGAGGCAAAATAACTTTTACCAGACCCCGGTAAACCAAAAACAATTACAATCATTTTAGTTCATTTTTATTTCAAATTAATTTTTCGTTAGCCTGCTGGCATTAATTTATCTATCAATATCCTGACCATGCTTACCTTTAAACTGTCCATTTATATTATTCAGCAAATACCTAAATAATTGAATCATTTTCGGCGATTAGGATCATTTATTTTGCTGATTGTCGTCATGGTTCAAACTCTTATCAGCATATAATTTTACTGGTTTATAAACATAATTTCTTGTTCATTTATAAAAATCAAAAATCACGAAAAAAATTTGTTTACTGTTGTAGGTGTTTCTATCTTCTTGCTGAAAACATAAATGATACTGCCGAAGGAAGAGAAATTTTCGATTCTGTTGACAGCCACATAAATACGTTCCATCAATATTTCTACTAAATATGAATATTTCAATGTCACTGCAAAATTCTAAAAAACTTTATAGTTGAAATAAGATGAAAAAAGCCGGGTGCTTAAAATCATCTGCCGGAATGACCAATGTCATTCTTTCTTCATGAATGACTATTTACATTTGTTTATAATATAACGGGCTTCATTTTCTAGAGATCTTTTAATTAAAATAAAAAATATGAAACTTCAAATCAACGAAGAAACCAGGATAAAGGATGTTCAAAAAAAATTTGCAGAAGTATATCCTTTTTTAAAGATTGAATTTTATAAAAAACCGCATGCCGAAAAAAAATTGTCCTCAGTTAGTGATAGGATATCTCCTGAAGAAGTTATTAGTGACTGGGGTAATCTTACAAAACCAGGAAGTATAAATATCAACAAGCGGCGCACCGTGGCCGAGTTCGAGAATGAATTTTACAAAAAAACCGGAGTTGCTGTCCAGGTATCACGCCGAGCAGGAAATATTTGGATAGAAACGTCCATAACTGACGACAGAACGCTCGAAATGCAAAATAAACAAGGGACAATGGCAAGCATCCCCAAAGTAGATGTTGCTACGGAAGAAGATTTTGAAAGGTAAAAAAAATATTGAAATTTCATAGACTGTAAAACTACTTTCGAACTTCAAACCGGGAGTTTTATCGGAGGTACTTTACAATTTTGGCGTACTAATTTTATAAAAAAAATTAAATCATGTTCGACACCCTAAGTAATAAGCAAATAATAGATCTGGTTTCCAATAATGTTGTAGGAAGGTTAGGTTGCCATGTTGGCACCAAAATTTATGTTGTTCCGATAAGCTATGCTTATGATGGAGACTACATTTATGCGCGCACGTTTGAAGGAATGAAATTAACTATGATGAGAAAAAACCCAAACGTTTGTTTCCAGGTTGATAAAATGGAAAGTATGGCCGATTGGAAATCAGTAATTATATGGGGAACCTTTGAGGAACTTACTGATGTTAAAGAAAGAGAGAAGGCATTAAAGATTTTGCTTTCCAGGATTCTTCCTAATGTATCCAGCAACATGGTAAAGCTGACGCCGGAATGGCCATTCCCTACCAATGATTTTAGAAGGATTGATGGTATTGTGTTTAGAATCCACATCAAAGAAATGACAGGACGTTGCGAAAAACTGGACTCGGAACTTTACAAAAGATAACCTGGGAAGAAATCGCTATTTTTTATATGGCATAAATGGTTACTCGAAATATATAAGGATGATAAGTCTCTCAAATTAATTTATTTATCTGTGTTTTAAATAACTGAAATGACAAACACAAATCTCATTTCGTCCGAAACCATAGCATCCCTGGAAAATAAAGAGATAGTGGCAATGCTTATGAGCAATGAGGAAAAAGGACTTGCCACAGAAGAAGCTGAATTGCGATTAAAAGAATTTGGGGAAAACGCCATTAACGCCAGTAAGCCCAAACATTTATTTTTGGAATTATTGAAACAGTTCAAAAGCCCACTGATATTAATATTAATTATCGCCACTATTATTTCATATTCAGTTGGCGAAACCGTTAGCGCCTCTATCATTTTTTTTATAATCCTTTTAAGTGTTGGCATTGATTTCTACCAGGAAAAGGACGCACGTAATGCCGCTGAACGATTGAAAGAAAGTGTAAAAAGCAAAGCCACTGTTGTTCGAAATGGTAGCGAATATGAGGTGCTTCATGAAGAAATTTGTATGGGAGATATTATTTTACTAAGCGCGGGAAAAATAGTTCCAGCGGATGTAAGGATACTATTTGCCAGGGATTTTTTTGTAAATCAATCCTCCCTTACCGGAGAATCCTTTCCCTGTGAAAAGCAGAGCACTCCAATTGAAATTAAAACAGAAGAACTCATAGACTTAAAAAACATGGCTTTTATGGGTTCAGGTGTAATAAGTGGTTCTGCCAGGGTAATAGTTGTCAAAACGGGCGTTTCAACAGAATTTGGGAAAATAGCACAAAGGCTTGTTGAACCATCTACGGAAACAGATTTTAGTAAGGGAATAAAAGACTTTGGTTATTTGATTATGAAAGTTACCATTGCGCTGGTATTGTTCATTTTTCTTATCAACGCAGTTTTAAAGCATAACCTGCTCGATTCATTTATGTTTGCACTCGCCATTGCAGTGGGTTTAACGCCTGAACTATTGCCGATGATAATGGCAGTCACTATGGCAAATGGTTCGGTACACATGGCTAAAAAAGGAGTCATTGTAAAGAAACTTACTGCCATCCCCGATTTTGGGAGCATGGAAGTATTGTGCACTGATAAAACAGGTACAATAACTGAGGATAAAATAAAGCTGATAAAATATGTAGATAACCAGGGAAAAGATTCGGAAA
>JBDTGD010000100.1:0-4476 GCA_039937595.1 Ginsengibacter sp.
TAAAATGATTTTAAGCTAAACATTCAAAATTTAATATTTTACTATTGTTAATTCTATCTTCGCCTTTGGTTCAAAAAATTTCTTAGATTAAATTACAACTTTATTACAAGATAAAAACTGTTTTATACAATGAAGCAATTGATTTCCGGATTTCTATTTCTTTTATTTTCCATCTCATTTACAACTGCGCAAAACATCAATTCCACTTTAAACCATTACGCCAATAATTATGGCCAGGAAAGGGTTTATGTGAATTACGATAAATCTACTTATGCGCCCGGCGAAACTGTTTGGTATAAGGCCTATATGATGCAGGCCATTTTTCCGGCAGAAGGGAGTAAAACTATCTATGTTGACTGGACAGATGAAAATGGCAAACTACTCTTGCACAGCCTGAGCCCGGTAGTGGATGCCACCGCGTTTGGCCAGTTTGACATTCCTGAAGATTATACCGGCCAGTTTATACATGTCAAAGTCTATACAAAATGGATGCTTAATTTTGATAGCACTTTTTTGTATAACAAAGATATTAAAGTGCTTTCGGCCGCTACTAAATCTGCTACCGTAAAAAACACAATTATTCCGGAATTAAACTTTTTCCCTGAAGGTGGAGACGCTGTGGAAGGTGTTACGAATAAGATCGCTTTCAAAGCCAACGACCAGTATGGACGACCTGTAGATATTAAGGGTGTTATAAAAGATAATAAAGGTTTGGAAATAACTAAGCTCACCACCATGCATGACGGAATGGGATATTTTTTTATAATGCCTAAAAGCGGAGAAACATTTATCGCTACCTGGACAGATGAGAACGGCAAGTCACATACTACCGACTTGCCTGCCGTAAAAAATACAGGTGTCTCATTACAGGTGGTTATCTCAGGAACCAAGCGTAATTTTTTTATAAAAACCACTCAATCTTCGGCCTCAAATCTCACCAGCTTACATGTAATAGGAACCATGTATCAGCAAGCTATTTTTAACATTGCAAAGGACTTGAAAGACGGCGAAACAGAAGGTACCATTCCTACGGAATCTTTACCAAGCGGTATTATGACCATCACTGTTTTTGATAATCAATGGAAACCAGTCGCAGAGCGGATTACATTTGTAAATAATGAAGAATATGCTTTTGAGCCACAAATGACTGTACAGCATTGGGGTTTAAACAAGAGAGCAAAAAATGAAATTGAAATCGAAGTTCCTGATAGCCTTTCGGCAAGCATGTCTGTTTCAGTAACAGACCTGGGTATCGACCACGATACGTCGGATAATATCATTTCACATCTTTTGCTGACCAGCGAGCTAAGAGGAAAAATAAATAATCCAACCTATTATTTTTCCAACAACAGCGATTCTATTTTGCAGCAGTTAGACCTTGTAATGCTTACCCATGGCTGGCGCAGGTTTAACTGGGAAAAAGTAGTAAAAGGAGAATATCCGGTAATAAGTTACCCTAAAGACACTTCTTATCTTACATTATCGGGAAAAATATATGGCTCCACACCTACCCAATTGCGTGAAGCGGGAGCTATTGTATTAATGGTAACACAAAAAAATACCGGGACTAAGGTTTATACAACCCCAGTTCAGGGTAATGGAAGTTTTGATGATTCTGATTTAATACTTTTTGATACTGCCCGCATTTATTACCAGTTGGCCAAGTCCAAAGGCACCAGTGATATATCCGTACAATTTATGCCCGGCAGGCTTCCACCTTTTACCAATAACATGAAAGCTTCCAGTAGATTTTACAATAATATTTCGGATACCACTGGCAATCATTATCATATTCAACTTAGCGATGCCTTAGAGAGGGAATTAAAATATTTAAAAGGAAAGGTGCTGGCTACAGTAACTGTCAAAGCCAACGCTAAATCTACCGTTGATGAAATGGATAAGAGGTATGCATCCGGTATGTTTTCCGGAGGTGATGGTTATCAATTTGATGTTGTAGATGATAAATTTGCGATGTCATCCCGGGACATCTTTCAGTACCTGCAGGGAAAGGTAGCCGGTTTGCAAATTAACACTTCCAGCACTCCTCCCAGTCTCACATGGCGTGGAGGAACACCACAGATATATGTAGATGAAATGCTCACGTCTCCAGACATGGTTTCTTCAATTCCCGTAACGGATATTGCTTACATCAAAGTTTTTCGTCCTCCATTTATGGGCGGTACCGGGGGCGGCAGTGGCGGCGCTATAGCTATATATACCCGCCGGGGCGATGACCAAAAACAGGAAGGTGGAAAAGGGTTGTCAAATAATTCAATAAGCGGGTATACCGCCATACGCCAGTTTTATTCTCCCGATTACGGAACCTTCAGCGAGGATAACGATAAAAAAGATTTACGCTCTACACTTTATTGGAATCCTTCCGTAACAACTGCTCCGGGTAAGAATAAAGTTATCCTTACCTTCTTTAATAATGACATCACGAATGCATTCAGAGTGGTGATCGAAGGAATGACCAAAGATGGACGATTGGCACATATAGAACAGGTAATGGAATAGCGAGATGTAAGGACTAAATAAAAATCGTTCTTAAAAGTTGCTTTACTGTAAGGTAAAATATGCGGGGAAAATTGTGCCTGCAAGAAGCTTTATAACGCCGGTATTTTCATCTATCCATTGCTGTTATACAGAATCAGTCAATGGTTATTGCAGGAGATTTTTCAAACACGATATTATTTCAAGTTTCTCTCTGTCTCTTTAATTTAGTCGTATGTCAACTATGCATTGTCGTTGATTCCACAAAGACACGGGTGCCACAAAGCTATCTCTTTGTGATCTTGATGGCTTTGTGGGAAAAGATAACACGACAAATTCCGGTTCAGGTGACAGTAGCTATTTTTTGTTGTTTTTACAAACCGTTTATTTTTTATTTTCAAAAAAAAATAAAAACAACGGCGATGTTTGAAGGTCAATTTTCCATTCATCTATTTTTTTTTCCATTGATTTTTTTCAGTCGGCAATGAGCCAGATATACTTCGTCAGAATAAAATTATATTTCAGCTCAACTAATTAACGCTTCAGCCATTGCATTAACGAGACGTTAACAAAATTCAATAACAACCTGCATTACCGCCGATACAAAAACGCTTTTTGAGTGTACACAAAGACAATAATTTTAGCAAACATTATTAATTATAAAACTAAAAAATTATGAAAAAGATTTTTTTTCTATTCATTGCATCAGTTGTTAGCTCCGGTATTTTTGCCGCTCCGCATGGCGCGATCGATTCATCAGTAAAAATCCAAAAGGCATTTCACCAGGATTTTCCGGAAGTGACCAATTTTAATATTTATACTTCAGGAGACGAATATGTAGTATATTTTAACGACGCTAAAAATCATTCTTCAGGCAGGGTGTATTATGATGCAGACGGCAATATTTTGCAAACTTATAAATATTACCAGGGAGATGAGCTTCCTCCTTTTATTCGTGCCAAAATAAAAGCTAAATATGATGGCAAAGAAATTACCAACGTTACAGAAGTCACCAATGCTGACCAACATTATTACAACATTATCTTGAGCGACAGTAAACAAATGTTCACCATTACTTCTGACGAAAAAGGGAATCTGCAACTAATAAAGAAATACAAAAATGGATGAGGCTCCGGCACTGTAACTAAAACCAAACTTATTTCGTTATAAGTTTGATTTTTGGTTAATGCCATACATATACAGCGAACGAAATAGAAGATTGATAACTGGTCAGCGTAAAATAACTTAGTTATCCGCGCACGCAGGCGAATCGTTCAACTATTACAAATGAATCCAGGTAATAAGTAATGGTGGAACCTAAAATGAGAATTTGTATTTATAAGAAAATTTCAACCAAAATATATGGCAACTGTGAACGACAAAAAGAAAAAAAGACTCATAGTAAAACACGGAAATGAAAATATCATTTTGTCTGTAATGGATATCGCTTTACTTTATGTTGATAGCAAAACTGTTTTTGTGATAGACCAGTTCTCGAAAAAATATTTATTTCAAAAAAGCCTTTCAGAAGTAGAAAAAGATTTGGATGAAAAAATCTTTTTCAGGGCTAACCGGCAGATGATTGTAAACATTCATTATATCAAAGGATTTATTGTTGCCGAATGCAATAAATTAAATGTTTTGTTATCAGTTCCTTGCGTTGTTCCTCAGATCATTATAAGCCAGGAAACCGCCCCATTTTTTAAAAAATGGGTTTGCGAATCTTAGCAGATTAAGCCAAATAAGATTTCAGCTTTTTTCCTTGTTTACTGCATCCATTTATTTTGCTTCGTTTTCTAGTTCTCCTTGTATCGGCGCTATTTTTAACTTACCTGCAAGGATTGCAGTTCCAAATCCCAAAATAGCGATAAGCGTAAATGACCAACGCAAACTAATCGCTTGCGCTATAAAACCTATCATGGGTGGCCCTATTAAAAATCCAAGGAAGCCAATAGTAGAAACTGCAGCTAAAGCAGTGCTGGC
>JBDTGD010000101.1:0-6553 GCA_039937595.1 Ginsengibacter sp.
CAATGTATCAATGATGTACTTTTGCGCAGATTTAAAAAAATATATACATGCAACTTTCATCAATTTTAAACAGATTCAACGAACCCGAAACAATTAAAATGGCCAAACTTGGCCGTGAACTTAGAGCAAAAGGAGTAAATGTAATTGACCTCAGCCTCGGAGAACCGGACTTCAACACTCCTGAACACATAAAAGAAGCAGCAAAAAAGGCCATTGACGAAAACTGGAGCCATTATACGCCTGTATCCGGATATGCCGAATTGAAAGAGGCCATATGTAAAAAATTATTACGGGATAACGGACTCACTTATACGCCACAACAGATAGTGGTAAGCACTGGCGCGAAACAATGTATTGCAAACACGATGTTGAGCATTCTTGACGATGACGATGAAATTATAATTCCTACGCCATATTGGGTTTCTTATTCAGAAATCGCGAGGTTGGCAAGGGCGAAAGTAGTTTTTGTAAACGGAACACCGGAAGCCGGGTTTAAAATAACATCTGCCCAGTTGGAAGATGCTATTACAGAAAAAACAAAACTTTTTATTTTCTCAACTCCATGCAACCCTACAGGGGCCACTTATACAAAGGATGAACTGGAAGGACTTGCTAAAGTGTTCGAAAAATATCCGCAGGTTAATATTATAAGCGATGAAATATATGAATACATTAATTACTCGCATGAAAGTGGAAAATACGAAAGCATTGCGCAATTCGATGCTATAAAAGAAAGAGTAATTATCATTAATGGGCTAAGCAAAGGGTTTGCAATGACAGGTTGGAGATTAGGGTATATTGCTGGTCACCCCGATATTGCCAAAGCATGCGAAAAGATACAGGGACAATTTACAAGCGGCACCAATTCCATAGCCCAGCGCGCTGCTATTACGGCTTTAGAATCACCTTTGACCGCCACTTACGAAATGATAAAAGAATTCAAACGCCGCAAACAAAGAGTTCTTGAATTATTGAAAGAATTACCTGAATTAAAATGCGTAGAGCCGGAGGGAGCCTTTTATATTTTTCCTGATGTGAGGCATTATTTTGGAAAAAAATATGAGGGCGAAGTGATTAATAACTCCAATGGACTTTCCATGTATCTTTTGAATAGTGCACACGTTTCCACTGTTTCAGGAGATGCTTTTGGACAACCGGGCTATATAAGAATTTCATTTGCAAACAGCATGGAAAATATTGAGGCAGGGTTTAAAAGAATCAAAGAAGGTTTAGGAAAACTTTCTTAAAATCTATTTTTTGAAGAAAAATTAAACACACGATTATGAAGCGTTTTTTTTCGATTTTGATTTTGGTAGTTGTTTTAGTTGTCCTGTGGTTCCTGTTTTTCAGAGATACAAAAAAAGAGGACAAACCCGTTCCGGAAAAGACAAACGTCGTAAAAAAACATTCACCCGAATTTGATCAAAGTATCGCAAATGCATTGAATGCCTATTTCGATATGAAAAATGCTTTTGTGGAAGCCGATACTTCAGCAATAAAAAATACGGTTTCAAAATTTATTGAAGCAACAGATAGCATCAAATTAAGTGAACTGAAAACGACTGATTCTTCTTTGGTTATCACCGCCAGACAAAATATCAGTGACATAAAAGCCAATGCCCAACCTATTTTACAAGAGAATGACATTACGGAAATGCGCCAGGATTTTAGCATGGTATCCGAGAACTTATATCCTCTTTTGAAAGTTATTGGCTACGAAGGAAACAAGATATTCTGGCAAAACTGCCCTATGGCTTTTGGAGATGATAAGCCGGCGAACTGGCTGAGTAATACATCTGAAATTAACAACCCATACCTGGGGAAAAATGATCCTAAATACAAATCAGGTATGCTTCATTGCGGAGAAAATATGGATTCTATTTATTTGAAATAAAATATTTGTGTAAAAGGGCAGTAATATTCCATCAACTTTTTTTAACGAGTCTAAGAATAGCAAAAAGTCAGATTAAAAATCCGGCTTTTTTGCCTGCCTGACGTTAGGTAGGTTGTTTTACTGCTTACATTTAAAAAACCAACGTCCCTTCAGGCAATGAGTTATTTCCCTGCAAGCCCCCGGTATGTATGCATAAAATGCGAGCGCCTTCATCAAAATATTTTTTTTGAATCAGGTCATTTACGCCAAACATCATCTTGCCTGTATAAACAAAATCCAACGGAATTTTGTGTTGAACGTAAAAAGAATTCATAAATGAAATTAATTGATCCGTTTTTTTTGCATAACCCCCAAAGTGATAATCGCTGATAAATGAATATTTTTTCGCAACATTAATTTGCAATTCAAAAAGCCTTTTTTCAATATCATTGAAATTTTTTAAAACACCGAAACCTACAATTTCACTTCCGTTTTTATTGCTATCAATAATTCCTGCAAAGGTAGTAGCTGTACCTACCGGCAGACAAACATGGGTAAATTTTTTATCACAAAAAAATTGAGTAATCAATTCCGCACCTTCTTTTCCTTTTATCGAAAATCCTCCTTCCGGAATTAAAATAGGTTCTCCATATTTCTTTTTCAATTCCTCCAAAAATTCTTTTTCATTAATTTTTTGATAAGATGGGCGGCTTATAAATTGAAGCTCCATTCCATTATCCTTACAAAATAATAAAGTGTGCGAAAGCGTAGCAGGCTCTTCTCCGCGTACAATTCCAATACATGGCAAATCCATTTCCCTGCATGAAAATGCTGTAGCAGCAAGATGATTGGAATAAGCGCCTCCAAAAGTGATTATTTTTTTACCGGGATTATTTTTAGCTTCTTCCAAAAAATAACAAAGCTTAAATAGTTTATTACCAGATATTACCGGGTGGATTTCATCAAGCCGCAATAAATAAACCTGGATATTATTTTTCTCATAAAATTCATTTTTCAATTCAGCGATTTCAGGCCTTTTAAAAATAATTACGGGCAGTATTTCATTAATTAACGGTTGTGGCATAAATATTTCTTGCTTACTTTAGCAGCAATTTAATTTAATAATTATCAATAAAAATTAAGAAATGAAACCTACACTTTTAATTTTGGCAGCAGGAATGGGTAGCCGTTATGGCGGCAACAAACAAATGGACGCTTTTGGACCAAACGGTGAAACCATAATAGATTACTCAATTTACGATGCTATCAGAAGTGGATTTGGGAAGGTGGTGTTTATCATTCGCGAATCTTTTGCAGAGGAGTTCAAGGATCAGTTTGAAGCAAAACTTAAAGGGAAAATTCAGACAGAATATGTAATGCAAGAGATGGATTCGTATATTGAGAATTTTGAATTCGTCGAAGAACGTAAAAAGCCCTGGGGCACAGCCCACGCAGTTCTTTGTGCGAAAGATGTGATCCATGAACCTTTTGCCGTTATCAATGCCGATGATTATTATGGCCGCGATGGTTTTGAAAAAGCGGTAAAATTTTTAAATGAAGAAGTATCGCCCAAAAAATATTGTGTTATCGGATATCAACTTTCCAAAACGATTTCAGAAAACGGGACGGTGAGCAGGGGCGTATGTGAAGTGGATTTGGAAGGAAACCTGATAGCGATAAATGAGCGCACAAAAGTATTTCCTGAAGATGGAAAAATATTTTATACTGAAAGTGCTATAAATGTACCCATACCGCCTGATACGCCTGTGAGTATGAATTTCTGGGGGTTTGATCCAAACGTATTTGATTACATTCAAACATTATTTATTAAATTTTTGAAGGAAAATGCGAACAATTTGAAAGCAGAGTTCTTCATTCCAACTATTGTAGATGCTTATATGACTGAAGGAAAAGGTAAAATAAAAGTAATTCCTACGTCTTCACAATGGTTTGGAGTCACTTACAAAGAGGATGCACCAAATGTAAAAGAAAGTATCCGGGCTTTAATCGAAGCAGGCGTGTATCCAGAGCATTTATTTTAGTGGCAAAGGTTCAATTGTTAATGGGAAATTGTCAATTCTCAATTTTCCATTAGCACATCAATTTCCTTTAACCTTATAAACGAAATCTTCCAGTTTCTTAATTTGTTTTACGCGGCTGGTTCCCTTTAAAGAATTAACGGTAGGAAGTTTTATGTTTATATTATCTTCTTTTCTTATTTCCCGTAATGCAGCATAAATATTAGTCGATTTAATAGCAAACACCACGCCATCAGCATTGGTTTCCCTGCTGCTTATAATCCCTATCACTTCTCCCTCTTTATTAATAACCGGACCGCCACTGTTACCTGGGTTTACAGAAATGCTTATCTGGTAAGAAGTAGTATCACCGTAATAACCCGACTTCGCACTTAAATAACCTTCTCCATAAACCACCTCTTCTCGGGGATACCCCAACGTAAAAATAGGCTCTGCAAGTTCTGCTGATGTTTTGGGGAAAGTATAAGGAAGCCCTGTCACCTTATTAAATGATGTATCAGTAATTTTTAAAATCGCCAGGTCGGTAGTATCATTGGAATAAATTGCTTTAGCATAAAACTGGTCGCCTTTTATATTTTCTACAATCAGGTTCTTTGCCTTATCAACTACGTGCGCGTTTGTGATGAGATACCCATTTCCATCCACCAAAAACGCAGTGGCCCTGAAATTAGCTTCAAACTTAGGCTTTACAGGCGCCGATGTAGTGGCATCATTTAATTTGTGTTCTATCTGATTTAATTTATTCTCAAATTGATTTAGCTTGTTATCTACCAAAGGTGTAATTACAGCTACCTTTTTGTTTTCAGTATATTTAGATATAACGGTAGCAGTACTGAGAGATACCACACCCGCAATTGCGGCCGCCACAGCGATAGTGCGCCTATAACGATTCCACAAGTAAATTACTTTCGATTTGGTTTTTTCCGGCCGGCCCGTAAAAAATCCTTCGTTTAACAATTTGCTTTCTACCTTATCCAGGTTATGTTTCAGGGATTTAATTTCACTCATTCTATTCAGTTCGCTGAGAAAAAATGAATGTTCTGCAACCTTTTGGTCAATATCAGAATTATTTTTCCTAAGCTCTTCGAACAAAATTTTCTCCTGCTCAGGCATTTCACCATTCCGGTATCTCTCAATGGCATCTAAAAGTAAATTTTCTTCCATTTCAATCCTTGTCTTTATATTGTTCAAAAAATATTTTCTTCAATCTCACCAGGCATTTATATTTCTGTGTTTTCGCATTATCTGCATTTGTATATCGAAATAAATCTGCTATCTCAGGCATTGATTTCTTTTCTATGTAAAATGCTTCCAACAGGCTTTTACATGGCTCACCAATCCTTTGCATTGCATTTTCCAACAATCGAAACTCTGCCTCTTTTTGCTCATGTAATTCCAACTCATCTTCTACAGGCACAATTTCATGATTCAGTTCGAAAGAAGGATTAAAGCGGTGCTGATTTTGCAATCTTTTCAACCAAAGCCTTCTGCAAACTGAATACAAATACGTTTGTAACCGACAACTCAACACAAAAGAACCTGACTTCGCTTTCTCAAAAATAATAATCATCGCTTCCTGAAAAATATCCCGCGCATCATCCGTATAGCCGTTATTTTTTATTATAAAGGCTTTAATGGCTGAATAATTATCGCGATAAATTGTTTCAATGGCGTTCGCATCATTGGCCGCAAGCGCTTCTAATAAATCATTGTCCTGATCGTACGTTTTCAACCCAGTCATAATTAATACTTACAAAGTGGAAAAGTAACCCAAATAAATTTTGAAAAAAATTTTTTTAACGGGTTACCTTTTTCCGTTAAAGGTATAAATGTGTATATTTTTAAAATTAAAAAATGAAAAAAATGAAAAAATTATTGCTGGTTTTCACCGTTGCAGCTTTTTTAACCGCTTGCGGTGGCAGCACTTCTTCAACTGAAGCAACAACTACAGACACTACCACTACTACTACTACAGTGACTGCTCCATCTGATTCTGCGGTAGCTCATGCAAAAACAGATTCAAGCGCTAATAAAATGAGCGCTGATAGTACTAAAAAATAATAATAGCTTTTTGCTTCTATTATTTATAAAGTATAATATTCTTTTATTTGACTCGCAATCTAAAGAACCGTCCCTTTTTGGGACGGTTTTTTTATATATAGGTCCTGATAAGTTTTTATAAAAAAAACTTTTAATAAAATCAGATACGTCCTGAAAAACATTATTCTATAAAAAATTCAAAAATTTATTTTTTGAATAAAATGCAACCCTTACATTTGCGCCGGAGAGTTGGCAGAGCGGTCTAATGCGGCGGTCTTGAAAACCGTTGAGGGTTACACCTCCTGGGGTTCGAATCCCTAACTCTCCGCCAAATATTATTTTTGTTGTTGAAAAAAGACTGCAATGAATTTTGTAGGTTTTTTTATTAGCCATACCCAACTGGCAGTAAACAAGTTTTTATGGATGATTTTTAGTTATACAAAAATTAACTCATTACTATTTCAGCCGCAAAGACTTTTGCAAAATTTTTCCTGACCTTTTCTTTTACTTCTTCAAAATTTACTTTAAACTCCAATTCTTTTTCAATGGAAGTCACCTGTTTGTTGACAATACCGCAGGGAATGATATTATTAAAATAGCT
>JBDTGD010000102.1:0-3261 GCA_039937595.1 Ginsengibacter sp.
CATTAATGGCTGCTGAAATCTCAATGGAGCATCATCTTGGTATGACCTGCGATCCTATTTCCGGGTTGGTGCAAATTCCCTGTATCGAAAGAAATACCATGGGTGCTATAAAGGCGATAACAGCCAGCCAGCTTGCGTTACAAAGCGCCCCAGATTATGCAAGGGTTACGCTGGATAATGTAATTAAAACGATGTGGGATACTGCAGTTGATATGAATAGTAAATATAAAGAAACGGCTGATGGCGGCCTGGCGGTAAATGTGCCGCTGGGATTGAGCGAGTGTTAAAGGCAGTAAACCAATGAATAGGGGAGTTTTCTATTTGCTTATTAGAAAATCGAATAGTTAGATGCCATACTTCCTCTTTACATCTCTGTCACTTTCCCTTTCCTTAATGGTTTCTCTTTTATCATAAATCTTTTTTCCCTTCCCAAGGCCAATTTCTAACTTTGCAAAGCCGCTCGCTGAAAAGAATATTTTTAAAGGAACAATGGTATAGCCTTTCTCTTTTATTTTATTTTCCAGCTTGCGTAATTCTTTTTTGTGTAATAATAATTTTCGCTCCTGCATTGGCTCATGGTTGTAATGAGTGCCGAAATTATATTCTGAAATATGAAGGCTTTTCACATACAACTCTCCTTTATTAAAAATACAATAGCTGTCATTGAAACTTGCTTTCCCATCACGGAGCGATTTTATTTCCGTACCGGATAATACAAGCCCCGCAACGTATTTCGTTTCGATATTGTATTCGTAATAAGCTTTGCGATTCTTTAGATCCATAATAAAAACAGCAGGAATTTTTAATGATTCCTGCTGCAAAGTTTAATTATTAAAAATTAATGGCTGAACAAAATCAATAATTGCTTCAGCCTTTCTTTTAGTTCTTTTCTTGAAACGATAAAATCAAGAAAACCATGCTCCAGCAAAAATTCGCTACGTTGAAAACCAGGTGGCAGATCTTTTTTGATGGTTTCCTTTATAACCCGAGGGCCTGCAAATCCAATGAGTGCGCCTGGTTCGCCCATTATTACATCACCAAGCATCGCAAATGAAGCTGTGGTGCCTCCGAAAGTTGGATCAGTACACAGAGAAAAATAAGGAATTTTTGCATCTGAAAGCAATGATAATCCTCCGGATGTTTTTGCCAATTGCATCAATGAAAAAGCACTTTCCATCATGCGTGCTCCCCCGCTTTTATTGATGATCATCAAAGGTATCTTGTGCTTAATGCAATATTCGCACGCACGGAAAATCTTTTCGCCCATTACGCTTCCAAGGCTTCCTCCTATAAATTCAAAATCCATGTTAGCAATTACGATTTCCATACCCCCAACCTTTCCACGTGCAACGGTTATAGAATCATGAATGGACGTTTTTGCATAAGTTTCCTCGAGACGTTTAGAATATGGTTTCAGATCAACAAATCCCAATAAGTCTTTCGACTTAATATTGGCGAAAAGTTCCTCATGCACACCATCATCAAACAAAATTTCAAAGTATTCTGCGCTTCCTATTCTATGGTGATAGCCACATTTTGGGCAAACGAAAAGGTTTTCTCTCAATTCGGAAACCGTACAAGTGTATCTGCACTGCGGGCATTTGGTCCACAATCCATCAGGAGCTTCCTTTTTGTCTTTGGTAGAAGTGGTAATACCTTTTTTAATTCTTCGGAACCAACTTCGCTTTGATTCGTCGGTATCGCCTTCTTCTCCTGCAAGGTTTGCGTCAAAATCTTCTTCTGTCATTTTTTTGTTATTAGGTCTCAGGTTCAGGTATCAGGTACCGGGTATAAGTTATAAGTGATTAGGTTTAAGTTATAAGTGATTAGGTTTAAGTTATAAGGTATTAGGTATGATTAATACCCTCCCTCATCACTCATCTCTTATTACTCATTACTCATTACTTATCTCTTATCTCTCAACTACGCTACCGTAATACTTTTATCCAAATATACATCCTGTGTGGCATTTAATAACGCAACTCCATCTTTAAATGGTTTCTGAAAAGCTTTTCTTCCAAGGATTAATCCCATTCCGCCGGCGCGTTTGTTGACAACAGCAGTTTCTACTGCCTCATACAAATCTGCGGCGCCCTTGCTTTCGCCTCCGCTGTTGATAAGTCCAATCTTACCGCTATAGCAATTCAATACCTGGTAACGGCAAAGGTCAATTGGATGATCAGAACTTAGATTTTCATAAACCAACGGAGAAGTTTTACCAAATTTAACTGCTTTGTATCCGCCATTGTTGGTGGCCATCTTTTGTTTGATGATATCTGCCTGCAGAGTTACTCCAATATGATTTGCTTGTCCTGTGAGATCAGCACTGGTAGAATAATCCTTGCCATCCACTTTAAAACCATCGTTTCTAAGGTAGCACCATAATATAGTACACATTCCCAATTCATGCGCTAAGGCAAATGCTTCACTTACTTCCTGAAGCTGGCGTGTACTTTCGTGACTTCCCCAATACACAGTAGCGCCAATACCTACAGCGCCCATATTATAAGCGGTCTTTACAGATCCGAACATGGTCTGATCATATTTATTGGGATAACTCAATAATTCGTTGTGATTGATCTTTACAATAAAAGGAATTTTATGCGCATATTTTCTACTTAGGATTCCTAAAATACCAAATGTAGAAGCAACGCCATTGCAACCGCTTTCAATAGCCAGTTTTACGATATTTTCGGGATCAAAATAGATAGGGTTTGGTGCAAAAGAGGCTCCTGCGCTATGTTCTATTCCCTGATCTACAGGAAATATAGAGCAATATCCAGTTCCTCCAAGCCGTCCGTGATCTAACAATTGCTGCATACTTCCTACTACGCGATTATTACGATCGCTTTGTACAAAAATATTGTCAATATAAGAAGGAGAGGGTAATGTAAGTGTTGATTTGTCAATTTTACACTTGTGGTTCATTAAGTTTTCCGCTTTGTCGCCTAAAATGTCTGCAATTTTTTTTGATGCCATTATTTATAATTTAATTTTCGCAAAAATAGGGAATTACCTGTTTATGTAGTATAAGATTAAGGAAACAATATTATTTTTAAATTGTAATTATTAAATATTCAGAAATGAGTGAAAATAGTCAACTGATTTTAAAAGCCTGCTGCCGTACCAGCTAAACATTTCTCCATCAGTCAATTTTATGGATATCCCTGGTAAATGCTTTTCAATTTCTTCTTTATGTTTTTCCTTAAAAGGGTAGGGCTCTGACGAAAGAAGAATCAGCTCTGTATTCTTTTCTTTGAT
>JBDTGD010000103.1:0-14781 GCA_039937595.1 Ginsengibacter sp.
CAATAGTGCGGTCCATGAATATTCTGTTGCGAACAAAGAGTTCATTAAATTCCTTTAAAACGGGCGGCCATTCTTTGATAAATTTTTCTAATTTTTCAAAAGCCTGGTTGGTAAAATTTCTTTCAAAGCCCCCTATTCTACCCATATTAGTTGTAAGGCGCGAACCACATATTTCTTCATAAATTTCATAAATCAATTCACGATACTGCATTACATAAAGGAATCCGGAGAAAGCGCCAGAATCCACGCCAACAATGGAATTGCAAATAAGATGATCAGAGATACGCGCAAGCTCCATAATAATAATCCGAAGGTAATCCACCCTTTTAGGGATTTTCAATCCCAGCAGTCGTTCGCAGGCAATGTGCCAACCAAAATTATTAATGGGAGAAGAGCAATAGTTTAACCTGTCAGTAAGAGTCGTAATCTGGTAAGGCGTTCTGTGTTCCGCAATTTTTTCAAAAGCGCGATGTATATATCCGACCGTTTGTACTGCACTTACAATAGTTTCGCCATCCAGTTCTACAATATTTTGAAACACGCCATGCGTAGCAGGATGTGTGGGTCCCAGGTTGATGGTAGTGGTCTGTTTTTCAACATTTCCTTCCGGTAAAGTAACATGCTCGCTCATTATTCTGTAGTTTCTTTGGTTCCCCTGCCCTCGACGCCGATGGTAACCGGTAGAGGTTTGAAAACCGAAATTTATATTATTTGTTTGTTCACTATTATTCAATTTCTCTCGAACCTGCAACCACTCTGACATTCGCCAACATAAAATAAAATCTTCATTATTTCTTTCTTTACTAAGCACCTAAAACCCTGGAAGAAAGGGAAGTAAAGCTTTTCTTACGTCTCCTGAATTACCTTCCAAACATTTCATCATCTTTATCAGTTCGTTGTTGATCCTGCAAAGGATATTCTTTCCTGAGCGGGAAATATTTCATATCCTCTACATTTAAAATTCTAATTAAATTAGGATGGCCCACAAAGTTGACCCCAAAGAAATCATAAGTTTCACGCTCCATCCAATTAGCTGCAGAATACAATGCAGTAGCGCTAAACACATCCGGCTTTTTAATATCGGTAAAAACTTTATAACGAATTCGAACGTTGTCTTTAAGATTGTGTAAATGATAAACAACCGCCAATTCTTTTCCTTCATCATCGGGGTAATGAACCGCACACAAATCAGTCATAAATTGAAATCCCAGCGAAGGCTCATCAAAAAGATATTGTAGTACTTTCAGATTCAAATCTTTATCAGAAGAAAAAGTAAGCATGCCATAAGGCTCTACCCATCCGGTAAGCTGTTCACCAAATTTTTCGGTTAATTTCTGCCTGATTATCTCGTTAGTTAATGCCATAGTTTAGTTCGTAGTTCGTAGTTATTAGTTATCGGTTATTGGTTATGAGTTATTAGTTCAGGACAAGACACTCATCACCCATTACTCATCACTCCTCACTCCTACTGAATCCCATACGTTTCCATCAAGTCCTTATATCTTTCAGAATTTCTTCTTCTCAAACTTTCTTTGCCAACAATATCCTGAATTCTCAAAATTCCATCAATGATTGCTTCCGGACGTGGCGGGCAACCCGGAACATATACATCTACCGGAATCACCTGGTCAATTCCCTGGAGCACTGAATACGTGTCAAAAATACCACCACTGCTTGCACAGGCGCCCATTGCCAAAACCCACCGTGGCTCTGCCATCTGAAGATATACTTGTTTTACAACCGGGGCCATTTTCTTTGCAATAGTGCCAATTATCATTAAAAGATCACATTGCCGGGGCGTGAAAGCAACTCTTTCGGCGCCAAATCTTCCCAGGTCGTAATGCGATGCCATAAGGGCCATAAATTCGATTCCGCAACAACTGGTAGCGAAAGGTAAAGGCCAAAGGGAATTTTTTCTTGCGAGGCCTACAAGATCACCAAACTTTGCTGCAAAAAATCCTTCGCCGGTGTAACCATCAGGAGCAGTTACATAGGAAATGGGTCTCTCTAAAGGTTTTTGTGTTATATTAAACTGTACAGGACGTGCCATAATATTTTTAATTAGCTGATGCACCAATTAGCTGATGTGCCAATTAGCCAACTTCATTCATTAATTAATTTCTTTTAAGTTTTTTTATGTTCAAATTTTTTCATTGGCAGATTAGCTAATCAGCACACTAGGTAATTACCTTTAATCTTCCCAATTTAATCCACCCTTCTTAATTATATAAATAAAACCAGCAAGAAAAAAGCCGACAAACATGCAAATGGCGCCGAATCCGCCCCAGCCCAGTTCTCTAAAATTGACTGCGTAAGGATAAAAGAAAATTACTTCTACGTCAAAAAGAACAAATAAGATAGCTACCAAAAAATATTTAACAGCAATTGGCTTTCGTGCGTTTCCCTGCGATTCAATGCCACTCTCAAAATTCACCAGCTTATCAGCTGTCTTTCGTTTGGGTCCTAATACATTAGTACCATAAATCATTACGGACAACAAAATAGCGGCAAATATGAGTTGAATGCCTATCGGCAAATAATTCGAAGTGCTATTTACAGTTTGTATTTGTAAAAAAAAGTGCATTAAAACTTAGATTTTATTTGCAAAAATAAGGCAGCCACATCAATTATCCATATTAGAATATAATAGATCGACCATTAAATGTTCAATCTACATAATTTAAATGCTACAATAAAATATCCTTGAAATAAAAAACTCCTGCCAATGCAGGAGTTTTTATATGATCTTGAATATTTAAAAATATTGGTTATTTATTTGGCTTCGTAGAATCTGAAGGCTTGTTGGCTGCGCCCGCCTGCCCCTGTTTCTTAACTACAGACTCCAAAGCGTCTTTTGTTTTTAAAGCCGTAGCATCTGCCGGATCTACTGTCAAAATTTGATTATTATACATTAATGCAGTGTCAGCCTGGTGCTTAATATTATAATAATACGCAACCATATATCTGAACGCAGGAATTAATTTATCTTTTACCGTATTTTTATCTGTAGTTGTATCTCCAATGGCAATTACTTTCTCATAATCCGGCTTCGCCAATCCTAATTCATAAGTAGTGTCCATACCTTCTTTGGCACGTCCGCCAAGGTACCATCCATAAATATCGTCAGGATATTTGTTTTGATACAAAGTAAATATAGAATCAGCCGTCTTGTAATTACCCCCGCGATAGTCATTATACCCGGCATAAAATAAATCTGTCTTTCCATAAGTGGAATCAACGTCTAAAACTTTGCCGTACCATTTACCTGCTTCTACATAATTTTTCTTATCTACATAATTCTTTGCAATGTCCTTTACATAACCAACTTTATTAGCCTTAATAGTATCCATTGCAATCGCTTTTTCTATATTGGATTCAGCCAAAGCTTCCTGGCCGGGAAACTCTAATAATACTTTACCATAAGTGGCATAATCTTTAGGACCGATATTATCAGGATTTACTTTTGAAAAAAATTCTTCAAATGCTTGTTTTGATTTAAGGGAATCTCCCATTTTATCATAAGCATACGCTTTTAATCCATACAAATTCGGGTACGCTTTTTGGCCGGCTGATGAGATACAAGCATCTGCCTGGGAAATGGTCTCAGGATATTTTTGAGAAACAAACATAAGTGATGCCTTAGCGTAACAATTTTTAGAATTATTATCTGCGACCGCAATATATTTATTCAGGTAATCCGCCGCTGTATTTACATCACGAATATAATAATATCCATAGAGCCAATAATAAACCGGTGCAAAATTTGGATCTTCCTGGATGGCATCTAGGTAATGTTTCATATAAATCGCTTCCTGGTTATAACCCTGGGTTTCATAAATTCTACCTATCATCCAACTTGCCCTCGCATCTTTTGGATCAAGTTCCAACGCTTTTTGATAGTTTATGATAGCGTTAGAACCATCGTTCAATTTCCAATATCCTTCACCAATCAGGTTATATATTTCCGGATTCTTCTTATCCCTGTCGGCTGCATCCTTTAACTTTTGAATGCCGTACAAAATATCGCCGTTCTTGGCCACTACATTTGCCCTTCCTACAGCTTCCTGAATATCATCTTTGTCTTTTTTCTTTGCCAGGCTAATAGCTGTTTCAAAATGATTTTTTGCATCAGCTACTTTTCCTTCCCGCAATTCTACCTGGCCTATCCCTACCATTATCAAAGGGGCATTAGGATTTGCCTGCAGTGTTTTCTGATAAAGCTCCTTAGCGCTTGTGGTATCTATTATATCCTGGTTGGCGAGATATGTTTGTCCGAGCCAATATGCCGCTTCAATATTATTGGGATTTGAAGCCAACAATTTTTGGAAAACATCTTCCGCACTTTGATATCGTTCATAGTTCAAAAACTGTTTTCCTTGATTGATGTCCTGGGCAAATAATACATGCCCCATCAGGATTAAAGAAGCTAAGAGTCCGATTTTTTTCATGTTTCAAATTTTTACTTTTTTATTAATAACTGGTTGAGATTTAAAATTTAATTTGTGGTAGCCGAACGAATACTAAAATTCATCCTGGCCGGCCATAAATACGCCCGTCTGAAAATTAATTGACCTTTTTCAAATTGCATAAAATGCGCAAACCCACTTGCAAGACCGTTGTACTGTTCTTTAATAATATAAAATAAGCTGCGGGTAAACGGGTATCTGCCGAGCATGATGTTGGCCTGGTAAGGTTTAACCAGTGCGTTTTCGGGACAATTACATTCCACAGATGCAATTTTGACTTTTGTCAAAAAGCTCATTTGAGTGGTGTCTTCAGGGTTGCCAATCCAACTTACTCCTACGAAACCAATTGCGTTCAGATGATTGGCCACATAATTAATTACTGCTTCGCTGTTTTTTTCTGCAAATACTCGCTTCTGATCAAAAGGCTTTCCCCTTAATACAGAATCCATCACATAACGAATAGTGCTTGTTTCCTTTAATCCATCAAACACCGCTGTCATGTTACTAGCCGCGCTTCCATCAAGAATGCTTTTAAGTTCGCCTTTGTGAAAAATAGAATCCGGAGAATTTATATTTACTATTACCGCAATGGCGTCATACGCTATTTTGGCCCATGTAGGCGATACTGATATGCTATCCTTATAATATTGCTCTTCCGCAGGTGTAAGTCCGCGGGTAACAATTATCATCTTGGTGCTGTCTTTAATCAGGTCTTTAAAACATTCAGCCTCTGGCTTGTAATCTGCAATAATTTTTGTGCCGGGATGTAAGGCTTCATACACCATAATCTCTGAGTCTATCACCGGCTCAAATGATTCATCCACACTTATATGTATCGTGCCTTTGTCAGGACTATCAAGGTCAGGTCTCTTATTTTCGTGGCATCCGGTAACAAAAATCCAAAATAAAGCTATCATCGAGACAATGCTTACCGGTCTTTTTATAATATAATGAAAGCGAATCATCCTTTTAAATATTTTTTTTGAATCCCTCTATACAATCTCCATGAACCATAAATAATAACCAAAACAGCAAATACTTTTGCAGGCATACTTCCTGTAAAGTCACTTGAGAAATGAAATTGTTTCGAAAATAAAATAAAAACTCCTACGGCGACATAAATAAACCCCATTCCCAAATCGGTAATGCTTCGCATTAGAACATAGCGTTTCGTTTTTCTATCCGGTGTATCTTCAAATTCTTCAAGACTCATAAAACTTTTTTAAGACGAGCGGCAAGATAAAATAAAATGGAGAATTTCCCATATTTACAATACCTACAAATATTTTTTATTTAAACGAACTCTCATCAAACAATATCTCAATAAGTAAAAAGATGCTTTTAATTTTACATTCGACGCAAGCAATCTGTTAAAATCTTTAATTTACCGAATTTAATTTAATATGAAGATGCTTCGGGAAAATATTTCCATATAATATTAATTACGGAAAATAAAAATAAATTAAGCACATTAAATCAAATAAGCAGTAGCAATTAATATTCCAATAATTAAATAATAATTTCGCCCCTCAAATATAATCCGTTTTTAAATAGAAAATATGAAGCCATCATTACCACAGGGAACGAGGGATTTTTCCTCGGAAACATTGCGAAGGCGCAGGTATATTATTGATACGATCAGGCATGTTTTTGAACTATATGGTTTTGAACCATTGGAAACTCCCGCTATAGAAAACCTGGAAACACTCATGGGAAAATACGGCGACGAAGGCGATAAACTCATTTTCAAAATACTGAATAACGGACTTGATAATCCTTCGAAAAGGGAAAAAGCAACTGAGGACTTTAAAAATATTCTTGCGGGGAAAAATGACAAAAATATCACGGAGAGAGCACTTAGATATGATCTTACCATTCCGTTTGCGCGTTTTATGGCTATGAACCAGGGAAAGATTACGCTACCTTTCAAACGATACCAGATTCAGTCCGTATGGAGGGCAGACAGGCCGCAAAAAGGTAGGTACCGGGAATTTCTTCAATGCGACGCAGATATAGCCGGCACTTATTCCCTGGTAAGTGACGTAGAATTAGCCAATATTTATCGGGATGTCTTCAACAGATTAAAATTAGACACAGAAATAAAGATAAATAGTAGAAAAGTGCTTTATGCTTTAGCGGAAGTGTGTGGCAGCGAAAACAATATGAATGCCATAACAATAGCCATAGATAAACTGGAAAAAACCGGTATCGAAAAAGTGAAAGAAGAACTTTCAGCAAATGGATTATCTGCAGACCAGATTTTAACAATAGAAAGCTATCTTACCATTAAAGGGACTAATGAGGAAAAATTGGAAAAGATTTCAACAATATTGGGCACTTCAGCAACGGGAAAAGAAGGAATTGAAGAATTAAAATTCATCCTGGGATATTTAAAAGAAAAAGAATCAGCAACCAGTAAACAAACCTTTAGCATAGATTTTACTTTAGCAAGGGGGCTTAATTACTATACAGGTACCATATATGAAGTGAAAGCAAAAGACGCGCAAATGGGCAGTATTGGTGGCGGCGGCCGTTATGATAATCTGACCGGATTATTTGGCGTACCAGATATGCCGGGTGTCGGCATCAGTTTCGGTGTAGACAGAATTTACGATGTAATGGAAGAACTAAATCTTTTCCCTGAGAATATCAACCAATCTACACGTGTTCTATTTTTTAATCTTGGAGAAACGGAAAGCCGTTACGCATTTGAAATAATGCAAAAATTGAGATTAAACGAAATTAGTTGCGAGCTATTTTATGAAAGTTCAAAACTGGACAAGCAATTCAAATATGCTTCTAAAAAGAATATTCCATTTGCTGTAATCATTGGCTCAAATGAAATGAAAACAAAAACCTGCGTGATAAAAAATCTTCAAACAGGACAACAGCAAACTTTACCGGAAAATGAGATAGTGGATTTTTTAAAAAAATAAAATTACCGATCGTAAAATTTTTAATATCATATAAACCAAATAAACTTACTTTTAAGCCATTCTTTTTGACCCCAAAAAAAAATCGTACATTTTAAATAACTTTTTTATGAAGCTCGTTTTTAAATATCCCTTTTTCTTAAGTACAATTTTACTCATCTTTTCTTCTTGCGCGAAAAACAATAATACCGGTAAAATGATTCCTGCGGATGCTCTTTTCGTGGCCCAGGTAAATATAAAATCTATTGAAAGTAAGTTACCGTTGGATGACATAAAACAATCAGAATGGTTTAAAAAATCAATCGCCGATCCCTCGGCTCCTGAATGGAGAAAAAAGCTACTGGAAAACCCTTCTGCCAGCGGGATCGACCTTGAGAACGGCCTGACATTCTTCATCGCTAAAAATTCGGGTCAAAACTACATAGTGGCAGAAGGTAAAATAAAAAATCAAAAAGATTTTGAGCAATTCAATAAAAATTTTGATTCTTCACAAACAATAAAAAAAGAAGGTGAGATCAATTTACTTAGCCTGAAAGATAAAAGTATCGTAGGATGGAACGACATTTATTTTGCTTATGTGACAAGCGCTCCGGAAAATTCTTATAAGGATTTTAAATGGAATGACACTACCAATTTACAACCCAATAATCCAGTTGATAATAGCGCCGCACTTTCGGCATTTTGCAAAAATCTTTTCTCGCTAAAAACCGACAGTTCTCTTGCAGGCAATGATAAATTTAATGCACTCTTAAAAGAAAGCGGAGATATACATGCCTGGCAAAACAATGAAGCTTTGGTAAAAAGCACTCCTTCTATGAGTATGCTAAGCATGCTAAAACTGGATGCCTTTACAAAAGATAATACAATTACTTATACAGTAAACTTTGAAAACGGGAAAATTGCAATAGACCAAAACGCTTATACAAGCAAAGAACTTTCGGACGTGTTAAAGAAATACGGAGGTCCTATAAATATGGATATGATTAAGAATATCCCATCACAAAATGTTTTAGGATTATTGGCCTTTAATTTCAAACCAGAGGGTATTAAAGAGCTGATTAAACTTACCGGCGCGGATGGCCTGGTAAATACTTATGCGGAGCAAATGGGCTTTAATCTTGATGACGTTTCCAAAGCAACTAATGGCGATTTTTTACTTGCTTTCAGTAATCTTAAAATGCCCAAAACACCTGTTGGCATGAACGATTCTTCAGAAGATAATTTGAACTACGGCAACTTTAAACCTGAATTTAATTATATTTTTTCTGTAGGCATTGGGGATAAGGCAAGCTTTCAAAAAATAATTGACGTGCTAAAAAAGGCAGGATCACAAATGGGTGCTGATTCTTTGGTTAACAAGTATGTGATGAATGATAAAACATTTGCTTTTGGCAGCTCTGTTGATTTTGCCAATCAATACCTGGCGGGAAAGAGCAATAATAAATACGATTTTTCCGGAGATTTTTCAGGTCATCCTTTTGGTTTTTTTCTTGACATCCATAAAATACTTTCGGAGTTTTCAGAGACTGCATCAATCGATTCCAGTGACAAAGCGATGCTGAATCAAAGCCTTAATACATGGAGCAATATCATTTCCGATGGTGGAGATTTCAAAGACAACGCATTTAAATTTCATACTGAAATAAACCTGGTAAACAAAGACACCAACAGCCTGAAACAGCTGAACAATTATTTCAATGAAATGTATAAACTACATCAGGCCGGGAAAGATCAAAATACAGCCAGGCTGGACTCCTTGTTAGTGCCTCCGCCAACTGATACCGTTAAAGTGAAATAAAAATTTGCCTGATTAAAAAATTCAAGATGCAAATACAATTGCGGCATCTAAAGCCGTATTATATTGAAAAAGAGAACAGGAGCACATCTCAGGTATGGGAGCAAGATATTGTAATCAACAAAGAAGAACACCTGCATATTGTAGCGCCTTCAGGCAGCGGCAAAACTTCACTAATGCACTTCATTTACGGATTAAGAAAGGACTATTCCGGCTCCATCTTTTATGATGATGAAGACATAAAAACTTTTTCCACAGAAGGGTTTTCTACATTTAGACAAAATAAAATAAGCATTATTTTCCAGGACATGCGTTTGTTTGAAGACCAAACTGCAATGGAGAATATTGAGATAAAAAGAATATTACATCCTTATCATCCGTCACAGCAAATTATTGAAATGGCAGACCGGCTTGGCATCAAAAATAAATTAGACCAGCCTGCTAAAACATGCAGTTATGGTGAGCAACAGCGCATCGCAATCATTCGCTCGCTCATGCAACCTTTTGACTTTCTATTATTGGATGAGCCCTACAGTCATCTTGATGAAGCAAACAGAAAAAAAGCGATGGAGCTCATTTATGAGGAATGTGACAAACGAAATGCTGCAATGGTTTTTGCCGACCTGAAACCATTGGAATTTTTAAAAGATGAAAGAGTTATTTATTTGTAGGATTAGGTACAACAGGAACATTGTAAAGCTGAATGAGAGTTTGCACTTGGGCCTCATAAAAAAGCGTTAAGAAAATTTGAATGAATGCCGTTAAAAAATGAAGTTGATGTTACTGTGGCTCATTGCTGAATATCGCTGGTAAGTCGCACTATAGCTGGGATATATTCTACCGCTTGAGCTAATTCCATTTTAGGCAATCATTCAAATTTTTAGCTTTTTTTATGCATCCTTGATTTTTTTTTTTACTTTTTTGTATCAAGACAAAAAAGTAAATGAAGAGTATGCCAATACCGACAAGAGTTTGATCTTAAAATACCTAATCCTTTTTATTGTAATAAAATAAAAATTAAAACTTCTCAATCTCCTTGAATAAGAATCCTCTTTTTTTCCTTGCTTGCCGGTATATAGCCTTTTTTCTGGCAGAAGATTTCTCAAAATATAAATTATAGGGCAATTTTTAAGGAATGAATAACGAAATGTGAAAAATTGCATTCGGATATCTAACCCTTTCTTCGCTTATCTTTGGCCACAATTTTTTAATTTTTGCTTATGATCAAGGAAATTAATGACGCAGTAGAATTTATAAAATCAAAATACAGCACAGAACCTTTTGTCGGAATCGTTCTTGGAAGCGGACTAGGTAGTTTCACTGATGAGATTGACGTAGAATTTGAAATAATGTATAGCAATATTCCTCACTTTCCTGTGAGCACAGTAGAAGGGCACAACGGTAAATTAATTTTTGGAAATCTTAGCGGCAAAAAAGTCGTCGCTATGGCCGGCCGATTTCATTATTATGAAGGTTACACGACACAAGAAGTGGTTTTCCCAATACGGGTTTTAAAATATTTAGGAATAAAAACGGTAGTGGTCAGCAATGCTGCCGGCGGACTTAATAAATCTTATAAAGTAGGCGACCTAATGATCATAAAGGACCATATCAGCATGCTAACAATAAATCCTTTACTGGGAAAAAATGAAATTGAATTAGGTCCCCGTTTTCCCGACATGAGTGAGCCATATAAAAATTACCTGATAGAAAAAGCAAAAAGAATAGCGAGAGATAATAATATTGAATTAAAAGAAGGGGTATATGCAGGTGTTACTGGTCCTACTTTTGAAACAAGAGCAGAATATAAAATGCTAAACCTTCTTGGGGCTGATGCTGTTGGCATGAGTACTGTTCAGGAAGTGATAGCCGCGGTACATCTTGGTCTGCCCGTTTTTGCGATGAGTGTGATCACGGATGTGGGAATAAGAGAAGAAGAAAACACTATCACACATGAAGAAGTGCTACAGGCTGCTAAGGAAGCGGCACCTAAACTTACTTTAATATTTAAACAATTGATAGGGCAATTGTAAGAATTTGATAAATGGCGATTTCAAAAAAAATATTCAATAATATTATTCCTGCAAAGAAATTTGCCACATTTTATATATTACTCTTTTGCATACAATATTCATATGCACAATTGCCCGGAAGGCTTGGTAGTAGTCTTCAAGGCATGTCAGGGGGTGGCACCAGGCCGTCAGGAGACACCATTGGCTTTGAGCATCGGGATGACCTAAAAGATTCTATTACTATTTCTTATCATTATCTTAATTCATTGGCGAGAGAACGACTTGATTCTTCCATCTATGATTTTGGTAAGTACTATTCAGTTCCATCCGATTATGTTACCCTTGGCAATAACGGAAACGCTGCTTTCCCCGTTTTGTTTACTCCCATATTAGAGCCCGGATGGGATGCGGGTTTCCACGCATTCGACGTTTATAAATATACGATTGAAAACACGCGTTTTTTTAAAACCACAAAGCCTTATACAGAACTGAGCTATTTCTTAGGGTCAGGAAAAGAACAGGTAATAAAAGTGCTCCAAACGCAAAATATAAATGCAAACTGGAATGTGGCGCTTGAATACCGCCTGATTTCATCGCCCGGTATTTTCCAAACACAAAATACCAATCATAATAATTATCGTTTTTCAAGTAATTACCAGGGAAAAAGAAAGCGGTATGCTGCATACTTTGTAATCCAGGGAAATAAATTGGGTTCTTCCGAAAATGGTGGAATAGTAGCTGATTCTTTTTTGCAGGATCCGAACCGCAAAAAACGTTTTGCTGTGCCCGTAAATCTTGGGAACGACACCACCAATAATAATATATTCTCCAACGCAATCGCCACCGGTAACCTGTATAATGATTTCACAGTATTTTTCAGGCAGAGTTATGATCTTGGCAAAAAGGATTCAATTATTATTAATGACAGCACAACCGAATATTTATTTTATCCCAAAGTGCGTTTTCAACATACCATCAATTACACTACTTCGTCATACGAATTTAGGGATACCATCAGCAACCCTTTTTATGCGGCGGCAGACTCCGCCTTTTATAAAAAGAACTACGATACTACATTAAACCCGACTAACGGGTTTAATTTTTCGGTAAAAGATCGTTGGAAGTTTCTTTCGAACGATTTTGTAATCAGGCAATTTCCCGAAACAAAAAACCAGGGCCAGTATATAGAAGCAGGATTAAGGATAGAAAATTTTTCAGGAGACTTTTATTCGGGTAAAAAAAGTTTTTATAACATCGTACTGCATGGAGAATATCGAAATAAAACGAGAAATAGGAAATGGGATGCTGACCTGCATGGAGAATTTTACGCTACCGGACTCAATGCCGCAGATTTCAATGTTTATGCATCTGTGGCACGAACGCTGAATAAAAAATTAGGGGAAGTACAGCTAAGTTTTCAGAACACAAACCGATCGCCTTCCTATATTTACGAAGAAAGTTCTTCATTTAATTTTGGCAATACCCTGAATACCAAAAAGGAAAATATTACGGTGCTAGCCGCCACCGCCGTCAATCCAAGATTTACTCTGATGGCCAGGAATATCTCCATTACCAATTATGCTTATTTTAAAAATTTTTATCAGACGGACCAATACAATGGGTTGATAAATCTTACTCAAATTACCGCCTCCACCAAAATAAAAATTATCGGTCATTTGGGTCTTTACAGCAATTTTATCATACAGCAAACGACAGGTAATAATCCTATCCACGTTCCTTTATTTTACACTTCGCAGCGACTTGCTTTTGAAGGAAATTTCTTTAAAAATTTGAATCTCTCCACGGGCCTTTTAGTTATGTACAACACACCATATAAAGCGGATAATTATTCTCCCGTAATGGGAAAATTCTTTCCGCAGGATAGTATTTCCATCAGCAATCTCCCTACAGTAGATGCTTTCTTTAATTTCCGGATTAAATCCTTCACCGCATTTATAAGAATCGAAAACCTGAATACAGTAGATTTTTCCAGTGGGTTTGGATTTACCAAAAATAGTTTTGTGGCTCCCTTGTATCCTACGCCAGGATTTGTTTTCAGACTTGGCATCAAATGGGGATTTGTAAATTAATAAAACAAAAAATACAGCAGGGAGAACGCTATTTTATTTCGTTTCAAAAAAGGAATTACTCCATTGTTCTTACAAAATCGCGGAAAGCGTTTCCCGGATTTTTTTCTTTCATAAATTTTTCACCCATCAGGAATCCACTAAAACCATTCTCCTTTAAATACAGAATTGTCTTTACATCATCTATTCCGCTCTCTGATATCTTAATCATATCAGCAGGTATTTTTTTGCACAATTCAATGGAATGGTTCAAATCAACTTTAAAAGTTTTTAAATCGCGATTATTGATGCCTGTTACATCTACTTCATCGAAAATATGTTCCAATTCGGCCTCGTTATGAATTTCAAGCAACACATTTAAACCGATATTCTTTGCAACAGTAGCAAGATTCTTTACTTCTTTTTTTGAAAGGCAAGCTGCTATTAACAAAATAACGTCGGCTCCATACGCTTTTGATTCAATTAGCTGGTATTCATCTATGATAAAATCTTTCCTCAAAACAGGAATATCCACAATGGTTGCTTTTAAAAGATGCTCAATATTGCCACCGAAAAATTCTTCATCTGTTAGTACTGAAATAGCGCTGGCACCGTATTTTGCATAATCAGTAACCACTTCTTCCACGGATGAAACATCATTAATAATTCCTTTTGAGGGCGACTTCCTTTTAAACTCAGCAATGATTCCTGTCTTATCTTTTCTTAACAAAAAATCCTTAAAAGATTTTGTCTCTTTCCTAAAGAGAATTTCCTTTTCTAATGCTGAAATATTTTTATTTCGTTTATTATTCTCAACCTCAATTTTCTTTTTGGCAATGATTGTATCTAATATGTTCATTTTTGAAGACTAATTAATTTTTGAAGTATTTTATAAGCATTCCCGCTTTCGAGACTTTCGACGCTGCGCGCATAACATTCGTCATAATCTTTATAGCTTCCGGTTGCATAAAGTGCCATTGCCGCGTTAGCCATTACTACAGCGTTTTGCGCCCACGTACCTTCTCCTTTTATAATTTTTAAAAATATTTTAGCTGCTTCCTCAATAGAATTACCGCCATAAATATCATGGGGCGAAACCATTCTTTTACCCAAGTAAGTGGCGCTTAATATTTTTTCTCCATCGTTGGTAATTACTTTTGTATCGCCTGTCAAAGAAATTTCATCATAGCCGTCCAGGCTGTGGATAATCATAAATTTCGCTTCAGATTGTTGAAGCAGGTAAGAATAAATTCTCGCCATTTCCAGGTTGTAAACACCAATCATTTGAATCCCTGGCAGCGCAGGATTCACCAAAGGCCCTAGCATATTAAAGAACGTGCGTACTCCAAGGTTTCTTCTGATCGGACCTACTACTTTCAAAGCAGGATGAAACAAGGGAGCATGCATGAAACAAATGTTGGCCTCTTCCACCTCATTAAGTAGTTTTTTATTATCATTTGAAAAATGGTAACCCAACGTTTCCATTACATTACTGGAACCACTGACAGA
>JBDTGD010000104.1:0-1991 GCA_039937595.1 Ginsengibacter sp.
ATGGTATTGGTTTGCCTGCGCATGTAAACTTTCCACGCATCGCTTCCACTTTCCCGGCCACCGCCGGTTTCCTTTTCGCCACCAAAGGCGCCACCTATTTCAGCACCCGAAGTGCCGATGTTTACACTGGCTATTCCACAATCGCTTCCTGCATGAGATAGAAATCTCTCTGACTCGCGAAGATTCAAGGTGAAAATCGAGCTTGATAATCCCTGTGGCACATCGTTCTGAATAGCGATTGCCTGCTCAATATCTTTGTATTTTATTAAATATAAAATCGGCGCAAAAGTTTCGTGCTGAACTATTTTCATATTATTGGTTACTTCCGCAATACACGGTTTTACATAGCATCCACTTTCAAAGCCTTTTCCCGAAAGCACTCCACCGGGTACAGCCATTTTCCCTCCCTGTTTTTTTATCATGTCAATCGCGTTCAGATAAACCTTCACCGCATCCTGGTCAATTAATGGGCCCACATGATTTTCTTCTTTTAGTGGATCGCCGATCTTCAATTGTTTATATGCGTGTGCCAGTTTCTTTTTAAAAATTTCATAAACATCTTCATGAATAATTAGCCTTCTTGTAGTGGTGCAACGTTGTCCTGCTGTACCTACAGCGCCAAATAAACTACCGACTAGCGCAATGTCCAGATCCGCGTCTTTAGAAATAATGATGGCATTATTTCCTCCCAGTTCTAATAAGCTTCTGCCAAGCCTTGCTCCTACAGTAGCGCCTACGGCTTTTCCCATCCTGGTAGAGCCGGTTGCAGACACCAAAGCAACTTTTTGTTCCTCACAAAGCCATTCTCCAATTTCCCTTCCGCCGGTTATTAAATTACAAACCCCTTCAGGTACTTTATTTTCTTTGAAAACTTTTGATATGATTTGCTGGCAGGCAATGCCGCAAAGCGGTGTTTTTTCAGAAGGTTTCCAGATACACACATCGCCGCAAACCATTGCTATCAGGCTATTCCAGCTCCATACGGCTACAGGGAAATTAAACGCGGATATAATGCCTACAATCCCTAATGGATGGTACTGCTCATACATCCTATGACCAGGCCGTTCGCTGTGCATAGTAAGGCCGTACAGTTGGCGTGAAAGTCCCAATGCGAAATCTGAAATATCAATCATTTCCTGCACCTCGCCCATACCTTCCTGCAGGCTTTTACCCATTTCATAGCTTACTAATTTCCCCAGGTTTTCTTTATTTTTTCTGAATTCATTTCCTATTAACCTTATGATTTCTCCACGTTTTGGTGCAGGCCAGCTACGCCATTCCAGGAAAGCCTGCTGCGCGGTTTCCACCACATAATCAAAACTTCTTTTATCACAAGCGTTTACTGTTGCTATTAATTTGCCGTCAACAGGGGAGGAGGACCTTATTTTCTCTCCTGAAGCGGAAATCCATTTTACGCCTGTAGAAACGCCTTTATTTAATTCTGAAATCTTTAATTCTTTTAAAAAATTTTGCATGATGATTTTTTTTTGCCACTAATTACACGAATTTTCACGAATTAAAATTTGTTGCACAATCCGATAGCTATAGGATTTATCCGGCACCAAATATAATATGAGAATTTTTTCTGTTGCAATTTACGTTTCTCTAACTGTAATTTGTGTGAATGGATTCATAAACGCCGAAACGGTTTGCATCATTTTTTCTTTTTTCACTTTGCTGTCACCTTGTTTTCGCATTGGTGTAGTACAGTAAAGCAACAATTTTGATGGTTTTCTGTTTAGAAATCTAAGCACACCCGTAAATTTTTTCTTTGCATTATTGATTATTTTTGCGAAAGAACAAAATCATTTATGATGGATATTTTTCCTGTACAGCCGCCTCTTAGTAATTTACAATCAGAAACGCTGAAACTTTTTTCTGCCGATATTCCTGAGAAGCATCTCGTAGAAATAAAGAATATGATTGCCAGATTTTTGCTTGATAAAGCCCGTGATAAAGCAGATGCTATTTGGGAAAGCAAAGGCTATACA
>JBDTGD010000105.1:0-7793 GCA_039937595.1 Ginsengibacter sp.
ATCGCTTATGATCCGTTAAAAGTCCAGAAGCTTGAGGTAGTAGCTTCAAGATATTACTGGGGGCCGATTACAGCCAATGGTATTGCAAGCTTTACTACGTATAAAGGCAACCTCGAAGGATTTACGTTAAATCCTGATGACTTGCTAATGGACTACGATGGCTTACAAAAGCAACGCATATTTTTCTCTCCGGATTATTCATCTGACAAAGAATTGCATAGCCGCCTGCCTGATTTTAGAACTCTTTTATATTGGTCACCGGGCATCATCACAGATGCAAAAGGAGCTGCCCGCTTTTCCTTTTATACGGGCGATGTTCCCGGAAAATATATTGTGGACATGCAAGGAATTTCAGCTAACGGTGAGGCAGGAAGCACCGATTTTATTTTCAATGTAGAAAAATAAAAAAACCTTGTTTTTGTTGTTTTACTGTTGTTTCGCTTTGCATCTTTTTTATTTGCTACAAAAAAAGGACCATCCGTTTCTGAACACTCCTTTTTTATGCCAAATATATTTTTAAATTTAGTCTGATAACGCTCGTAGTTTCATCTGCATTATTTAAAATCTTCATCCTTTAAGCCACTGTTTATTTTTATGTCAGTCACTTTGAAAGGAATTTCAACCGATGATAACACGGTTTGAGAATAAGGGAATTTAATTCCATCTATTTCTTTGTAATCACTATAGGTAGTTGATTGCGAGGCGGTCCCCGAAGTTACTTCCTTCTTTAGTTTCAAGCCTGTTTCTGCGTCAAAATATTCTTTCGTAGGATTTCCCGAATCAATAGAAATAGCTAAGACATAAGCATCTTTATCATCCACTTTTGCCATCAAAGGAGATAACGATAATTGAAGGCCTGAATTTGGATTTAAATATTGAATTTCCGGAAAAGGGATCGCAGATTCTTTAATGCGTTTCCTTGTATTTTCGTCAAGAATTTGAGAGTTACCCATAGATGATAAGCTCACACTATCGCCATTAACCAATTCCTTTTGAATCTGTGTATTGGAAGAAGTTAAAGTAACCGTTAAAAGCATACGATCCGGCATTTTGAATTTGTTTACCAGTTCAATTTGCTGCCCCTGTACGTCTGCTTTTTCTGTGTAAAAAAAATCTTTTATTCCTTTAATTTTATCTACTCCGCCAATCGCTTTTAAATAATTATCAATTACGTATTTTGCAGTCATTCCCTGGGGTACCGGCTTCCGGGGTTCTCCTGTAAAAGTGTTATTCGAAGGATCGATATCAGGATAATCGTGGTTCCGATCAATGATAATTTTTTTAATTATCGAAGTGGATGGATAATGAAAAGTCCATTGTCCGCCGCCATGCCAAATTTCAACAGGAAGCATGATTGAATCTGTTTTTCCATTTTCCTGTTCTATTTCCATTGGTACCGGTAACACCATTTGGTCTTTATTTACAATGGTTATCAACGCCCCTTTTGACGGATCGTCATCTACGTATTTTACGCTTTCAACGCCCTGGTCCAGTTTTGAATTCGTAAAGAACCATCCTCTCCAGAAATAAGCAAGATCTTCGCCGCTAACATTTTCCATCGTTCTGAAAAAATCCCATGGAGTGGGATGTTTAAAAGCCCAACGGTCTATATAAATTCGGAAAGCTGAATCAAAACGCTCTTTGCCAAGAATCTGGTTGCGCAAAATATTCAGTCCATCACTCGGTTTGTCATAAGCGGCCATTCCTAAAAAGTCGGGTTGTGTTACATCCGGAAAGGTCATGATGGGGTCTGCTCCTTCTCTAAACATGGATGGCGCTGTACTTTGAACATCCTCCTTTTTGTAGAACTCTCCGTTATTAAAGACCTTGGTGTCCACTCCATTCATGAATGTATTAAAGCCTTCATCCATCCAGGGAAATTTGCGTTCGTTCGATCCTACAATCATCGGGAACCAATTATGGCCAAACTCATGATTGGTAACATCCCACAAGCCCGCGCCGCTGCTTGTCCACGAACAGAAAACGATACCGGGATATTCCATTCCTCCTACAATACCGGCTACATTTGTTGCTGAAGGATAGGTGAATTCGTACCATTCTTTGGAATACAATTCTATCGCACCTTTTACAAATTCTGTCGATCTTTTCCACGCATCATCTGTTGCGCTTTCGACAGGATATACTGATTGGGCGAGTGCCTTTTTACCACTTGGTAAATTGATGCGGGCCGCATCCCAGATGAATGCTTTTGAAGCGGCCCATGCTACGTCCCGCGTATTATCGCATACAAAATGCCACGTAAGATTAGCCTTGTTTGGGTGATAAGAATTACCGTTTAAGTCATCAGCGCTTACAATTGTAACTGTCTTATCACTTGCCTTAGCCTGCTTTAGCCTGTTTTGTACAGTGGATATTAAACACTCGGAAGGGTTTTTTAATTCACCCGAACCAACAACAATCAGGTCGGAAGGCGCAGTAATGGAATAATCTATATTTCCATATTCAAGATAAAATTCTCCCTGGCCAAGATAGGGAAGGGTATTCCATCCTTCAATATCGTCATACACACACATCCTGGGATACCATTGCGCTATTTCGTATATCCATCCATTTTTTGTATCCACTCTTCCCATACGGTCGGTTCCATATTTAGGTACAGAAAAAGCGTAATCAATTTTTATTTCCAATTTCCCTGTTTTGGCAGCCAGTGGTTTTGGTAGCCATATTTGCATTCTTGTATCAGATACTTTATATTTTGCTTTTGTGGTTTTGCCGTCCATTACTACTTCCACAGAATTCAATTCATCTCCCTGCGTAAACTCCTGGTTTGACCAACGTCCGCCAGCAATGGGGCTGGTTGCCTGGCCGCGGCTATCTGATCTGTAAATATTTTGATCGAGCTGCAGCCATAAAAACTTTAAAGCATCGGGGCTGTTATTTTTATAAGATATCACAACGGATCCTTTCACTTCTTTCTTTGCGGTATCCAAAGAAACTGCGATTTTATAATCCACCCGGTTCTGCCAGTAATTAGGTCCCGGTTGTCCGCTTGCACTTCGGTATTCGTTGCCATTTGACGGATAAAAAAATGGAGCAAACGCTTTGTGTTGGTCATAGTGAGATTCGCTATCAGACTGGGAAAAAGCAGCCCCGCCAACACACATCACCAGAAATGTGACGAGTAATAATCTTTTCATATTAATAATTTAGAAAAGGTGAAAGTAATAAATTAAGATATTAGTTTAATTAAAATTAACAGCATAGTAATATTAGTTATGAGTGGAAATTCGAAATATTGCATTTTTTTTCACAATGGATGGTTGTTATAAAAGAAGCGCACTACAGAAAAACATTTTGGAAAAATCGAAATACATGATAATTGTTCGTTTACTTACATCATATCATAGATCATTCAATTGCAAAAATACAAAGGGCGTCAATTCGATATTTTTAATGGTTTATTTATGATTCCGGCAACCGCGAAATATCTTTGATAATTTTCCCAAATCTTAAAATCGATTTTTTTTTGATTCATTTTATTATTTTTGAAAAATGCGAAAACAAAATTGGCCTTTATTTATATTGATTTCTGTATTCTTTTATCAATGTGGAACGGCTTCTCAAAACAACAACGAGAAAATGACTGATGCTACCATAGTACGTGTTCCAAAAGATACTTTTCATTTATTATGCCAGTTTTGGCAATTGGCAGATGCAGATCATCCTGCCGGAAAAGATGTTTCATTTACGGGAGCGGATAGCATGTTATTTCTGCCCGGTATTGTTTTCATGACAGATTCATCCATGCTCGAAAATCCGTTGGGGGAGATGCAGTATGGAAAATTTAAACTTGATGGAAAAAGCATTCATGTTGTTTTTGATAATGGCAAAAAAGCTGAATACCAAATCGGGCTTTTAAATAAGGATGAATTAAAACTTAAAAGAACTGAAGACAAACACACTTCTGATTTGGATTATACCCCTACCAATACGTATTGGGCGGATGCCAATAAAAATCCATTTTCGAGGAACAATTTTAGCTGGACTGTTAAACCCAATAAGTCGGAAACTGATGAAGAAATAAAAAACAGGGTTAAGGATTGTATGCGATTTTATGCTTATTATCTCCAGGGGTATGTAGATGGAGGCGCCACAAAGATAGATTTCCGCGGCATGCCATGTTGCTTCCATTGGTACCAGGGAGGTATCTCTATACAAAATGAAAACAAGCTTGACCCAAAATGGGCCAATTGTTTTTATTCAAAACAGCAGGCATTTACAGGCAGACAAATGATAGAAGATATTATCTCTAAAAAATATAACTGGGACGAAAAAGAAACTAATTGGATAAAGCAATCAGTGCCGGTATTATTGCAGATGAGGGACAGTTTGTAATAATAACGAACAGAAAATGGCAATTTTTGTTGGTTTACTGAAACAGTTGAAGAAATGGAAGAAGTCTAATTTTCAGCAATTATTGTCACTGCACGGCTTTCAACTTTGCAATGGTTTCAGTAGGATTTTCTGAACCGAAAACGGCGCTTCCTGTTACCAATATATCGGCGCCGGCATTAATAACTTCAGCAGCGTTTTTCAATGAAATGCCACCGTCCACTTCTATCCTGGCAGAAGAGCCTGAGTTATTAATTAGCATTTTTAATTCTTTTATTTTTTGAATGGATTGCTGTATAAATGATTGTCCGCCAAAGCCGGGGTTTACACTCATTATTAAAGCAAGGTCGATATCTTTAATAATGTCCTGCAAAAGAAATACGGGAGTAGCTGGGTTAATAGCTACGCCTGCATTCATTCCGAGCGATTTTATCTGTTGAATATTCCTGTGTAAATGGGGACATGCTTCCAGGTGAACCGTTAAACTATTAGCGCCCGCATCTTTAAATTCATCCACATATTTTTCCGGTTCCAGTATCATCAGGTGAACATCGAAAAACTTAGCGCTTGTTTTCCGGATTTGCTTTATGATAGACATTCCAAAACTAATATTCGGAACGAACCGGCCATCCATTACATCTAGATGAAACCAGTCTGCTTTGCTTTCATTAAGCATTTTACAATCCCTTTCAAGATGCAAAAAATCGGCTGTTAATATTGATGGTGCTAAGATGGGCATTTTTTTGACGATTAATTATTGAACATTGATGATTGAAAATTTCATGGTTCTTAATTACTGCTTTCCGTTAATTTTTCCAAAGCACTCCTGGCTTCAGCATAATTTTTATCATACAACAAAGCATTCTGATAGCTCTGAATTGCATCCTGTTTTTGGTTTAATTTTTCATAACATTTCCCCATCCAGTAATAGCCTTCATCAAAATTGTTTTGAATCGTAACCGCGCGTTTCAATACTTTTAAAGCCTCCTGGTATTTTGCCTGGTCATAAAACGCTATGGCTTTTTCACGATATGCATACATGTAAGTGAAATCGACACGAAGACAACTGTCCAAATTTACAATTGCATTTTGAGGATCATTTGTATAATTATAATATAAACCCTTTATAAAATAAGCGTCCTTGCCGGATTTGGCTTTATTGTTAGTCAGTAATTGATCGGCTATCAGTAAAGCGTTTTTATTTTTAATTTCTGCATACACGGTTCCCAATGCTACCATGTATTCCGGGAGCGGATATATATCTATTGCATGTTCAAGAGAATTAATTGCCTTGAGCGTATCATTATTTTCAAAATATAACGTCGCTTTTATATTCCATAAATAGGCGCTTCCTTTGTCTTTTGCCAATTCCTGGTCAGCAATCGTAATTGCGGAATCATAATAGCCTTCGTTTCGATATGCCTCAATTAAATTTTCTTTCAATATTACAGAATCCGGATATTGCCTGATATTATTCTTAATAGCTTGTATTGAATTAGGGTCTGTATAATTTGTTGCCTTGTTATCATGTGACGTACATGAAGCAAAAAAGAATATTAAAGCCGGAATGAAATAAAAAATTTTTGGTTGAATCATGTTGCAAATGTAATGTTCCGTGTTGTTAATTGAATATTAAGGAAATTTGTTTGTTTACTGCAAAAGATTATTAAGTTTCATTTATTGAAATTTCAAATATTATTCCTGGTCAATTTTTCTTTAACTTTTTCAATTGATGCAGGGTTTGCAATTAATATTTTATTTTCTCTGTTTAATAAAAACATCAAAGGAATTGCCTTAATGTTATTCTTTGAAAGTAAAGATTTAATTACAAAAGTTTTCATGTGCTGATTTCGAAATAATACAATTTGGTTTTTATTACTTTCTTAACGATTATACATCACTTATCTTTTTCCAATTTACAGTGTGAATTCCGTCTTCCAGTTCATCTTCCTTTTCTCCGGTATAAATCAATAAACCCTGACCTCCGGGATTATTTTTCTTCCAATATCTTAATCCACCGAGCATTCCTGCATTTATTTTTTTTGAAGATTTTATTTCTACTGCAATCGTTCGTCCGTCCTTTTCCATCAAAAGGTCAATTTCATTTCCCGTGCTGTCTTTGAAAAAATAAAGCCCTTCATTTATTCCGACATTAAACCGATTCTTTTTTATTTCGGTAATAATCCAGTTTTCAAAAATATTACCATACATTGAATGTTTCTCCAGCGCCGATTGAGAAGTAATTCCTAAAAGGAAGCAAAGCAATCCCGTGTCGTAAAAATATAATTTTGGAGTTTTGATTATTCTTTTATTCAGATTATTATACCATGGTTGAAGAAGGTAAATAACGTAACTGCTTTCTAATACACTTAGCCATGCCTGTATAGTTTTTGTATCCACACCAATACTTCGTGCCATTTCATCACGGTTAATTAACTGGCCGGCCCTGTTGGGACAAAGCGAAATAAAACGGTTAAAATCTCCAAGATTCGTAATATTCCGTAAAAGCCTTACATCTCGCTGAACATAAGTTTGAACATAAGATGCCATCCATTTGGCGGGAATGAGATTTTGATCCCATATTTCAGGATAGCCTCCTGTCAATATATGTTTATTTACATTATCGAATGCAAGATTCGCATTTTGTAGTTCTAAGTAGGAAAGTGGTAATAGTTGCAAATAGCCTATTCTGCCTGCAAGAGATTGCGATATTTGCTCCTGCAATAGAAAATTATTGGAGCCTGTCAGTATAAACTGGCAACGCTGCGTCTTGTTATCCAGTAATCCCTGGAGATATCTGAAAATATCAGGAACGCGCTGTACCTCATCCAAAATAGCCCCTTCAGGAAATTGCTTCAGAAACGATTCAATATCCTCCATTGCTTTTGCCTGTGTATTGGGATTTTCAAGACTTACATAAGGTTTGTCATTAAATAATAATTTGCATAAAGTGGTCTTGCCGCTTTGTCTTGGACCTATGATACTTAATGCCCTGAATTGTTTGGAAACCAATTTAGCTTCCGCTAATATATTTCTCTGTATAATTGGCATTGCTATAAGTGTAAAAGTGGTTTTTGTCCAATTTCTGCAAATCTGGAATTGGAATCCATTTTTGCAAAAATATGTAAATATGGAATTGGAATCCATTTTTGCAGAAATATGCAAATCTGGAATTGTTAATCAGTTGCAACTATTTACCCCAACTCAATCACCTCACAATCTTTAATATCCTTTCCATCGATAGCAAAGCGAACAAGCGTTCTTACTTTTTGCCAGCCCTGCTTTCCCGCAGCTCCCGGATTTATATGAAGACAATTTAATTTCTCATCATACATGATCTTTAAAATGTGAGAATGGCCGCTGATAAAAAGTTGTGGTTTATGAATCAGGATTTCCTTTTTAGTTTCAGGATTATAGCGTGGCGGATAACCTCCAATATG
>JBDTGD010000106.1:0-7785 GCA_039937595.1 Ginsengibacter sp.
GCTGAAGAGATTTATAAAATTCTTCAACTTCGGAATGAAGTTTTTGTAGTAGAACAAAAATGTGCCTACCAGGATTGCGACGGTAAAGATCTGAAATCGTATCACCTTACAGCATGGGAAGGCGATAATTTAATAGCCTATACACGTTTGCTTCCGCCGGGTTACTCATATCCCGGAGCTGCTTCCATAGGACGCGTATGTGTTGCTTTTTCTTCAAGAAGAAAAGACATGGGAAAGCAGCTTATGAGTAAATCTATTGAGCAGGTTTACCATCTATTTGGTAATGTTCCTATAAAGATCAGCGCCCAGCTGTATCTTACGAATTTTTATGAATCTTTCTCTTTTGTCCAAAACGGAAGTGTCTATCTTGAAGATGGTATAGAACACATTTCAATGGAAAAATGATTTCTAATAGTCACGGTTACAATAAAAACTTAGGGTAAAACGTTATATGTGGGTTACCCGAAATAAGATTCCGGTAACACATGAATCCTATTTTACGAAAAAGAAATCTATTCCTAATGAAACAACGTTTACATACCCTATGCCTTACGTCTTTCATGATCCTGATACTTTGCGTTTCCTTGTCTGAAGCAAGTTATTCCCAATCTATTATTATCGGTAATGAGAAATCGAGATTTGATATTGGCTTGAATTTCGGGCCTTCATTTTTCCTTGGCGATCTTGGCGGGCATGCAGGCAAAGGTCAACGGTTTATAAAAGATGTGAATTTGCCACTGACTCGGCTTATGGCAGGTGCCTTTGCTACTTACTACCCTAACGAGTGGATGGGCGTAAGACTTGCAGCGCAGTATGGTAAGATTGCAGGAGAGGATGAATTGATTACTACTGACGGGGAAAATGAATTATACAGAAAACAACGTAACCTTGATTTCAGGTCGAATATATTTGAGGTCTATTTAGCCGGAGAGATATATCCTCTTATGCTGCTTCACAAAAACGACCCGGATTATTCGCCGCGGCTAAGGCCTTATGGCGTGATCGGAGCAGGATATTTTCATTTTAATCCCCAGGGATCTTTAACAGATGCAAATGGGAAAAAAACATGGTACTATCTGAGACCCTTACATACCGAAGGTGAAGGTTTTCCTGAGTATCCTGACCGAAAGGAATATTCGCTTAACCAGATGAATATTCCGATGGGCGGGGGTTTTAAATATTATGTTTCCCCCAGGATTACATTGAGCCTTGAAATTCTGTTAAGAAAAACATTCACAGATTACATTGATGATGTCAGCACCACTTATATTGATCCTAATTTGTTTGATAAATACTTATCCCCGCAGAATGCGGCAATCGCGAGACAGATTTCTGATAAAGTTTTTGCTATTGTAAATCCGGGACTTACAAGGAATTCCCCGGGAACCCAAAGAGGAAATCCTAATCAAAACGACTCTTATTTTACTACATTTTTAAAATTCGGAATCCGGCTTGGCCCTGTTTACAAAGATAAATATGATGAGCATGTCGCAAGCATGATGCGATGCCCGAGCAGGTTTTAAGAATAATCAATTTCTGATTTAACAAAAAGGAATACGTAAGAATATTTAATAAAAATCAACACCTGATATTCTAATTCTGCAAAAAGAAAATGCTTCTCCGTGTAATAAGTTGATTTTTATTTTGCACTCAATTCTTCTTTTAGAAAATGGCCGGTAAAACTTTGTTTTACCTCTGCGAGTTTTTCAGGCGTTCCTTCAAACAATATTTTCCCTCCAGCCTCGCCTCCTTCCGGCCCCAAATCAATAATATAGTCTGCAATTTTTATCATATCCATATTGTGTTCAATTACCAATACGGTATTACCTCTGTCAACAAGTTTATTGAGTACATCAATCAGGTGCTGTATATCTCTGAAATGAAGCCCGGTTGTCGGTTCATCAAGAATGTAAAATGTTTTGCCAGTATCTCTTTTGCTTAATTCAGTAGATAATTTTACCCTTTGGGCTTCCCCTCCGCTTAGTGTTACCGCGCTCTGGCCCAGGGTAATATATCCAAGCCCAACATCCTGCAGCACTTTTATCTTTCGATAGAGATACGGCACATTTTTAAAAAAATCTACCGCTTCATCCACAGTCATCTCCAGGACATCACTGATTGATTTGCCCTTATATCTTATTTCCAGCGTTTCGCGATTATATCTTTTACCATTGCATTTTTCGCATTTCACATAAACATCAGGTAAAAAATTCATTTCAATGACCCTCATACCTCCGCCCTGGCATACATCGCACCGGCCGCTTTTTACATTAAAAGAAAATCTGCCAGGTTTGTATCCCCTGATTTTTGCTTCGGGTATTTCCGCGAAAAGGGTTCTTATGTCTGTAAAAAAGCCACAATAAGTGGCGGGATTGCTTCTTGGCGTTCTTCCAATGGGAGATTGGTCTATTTCTACTACTTTATCAACATTTTCCAGGCCTTCAATACTTTTATAGGGAAGCGGAGTCGCCTTGCTTTTATAAGCATGAAAACTAAGGATAGGGTATAAGGTTTCATTTATCAAAGTTGATTTACCACTTCCACTGACTCCGGTAACGCAAATGAATTTCCCTAAAGGAAAAGTAGCTTTTACGTTTTTTAAATTATTTCCTGAAGCTCCATTTAAGATGAGCAAATGACCATTCCCTTTTCTACGGTCGACAGGCACTTTAATCTTGACATCGCCATTCAAGTAAGACGAAGTGAGCGTATTTAATTTAAGAAAATCGGCAGGCGTACCTTTAGCAACTACTTGTCCACCATGCTTTCCTGCATCGGGGCCAATGTCTATCAAATAATCTGCTGCAAGCATAATGTCTTTGTCGTGTTCTACCACCAAAACACTATTACCGATATCTCTTAAATTTTTTAATGCTTTTATTAATTGATGATTATCCCGTTGATGAAGGCCAATGCTGGGCTCATCTAAAATGTAGGTGATGCCCTGCAATTGTGAGCCGATTTGGGTAGCCAGTCTTATTCGTTGTGATTCGCCGCCACTCAGGCTTTTAGAAGGCCTGTTTAAAGAAAGATAAGTTAAACCTACATCAAGTAGAAACTGAATCCTTTCTCTTATTTCCTTTAAAATATCCCTTGCAATAATATTTTGTTTTTTATTTAATCTTTTTTCAATTCCTTTAAACCACTCTAATAATTTTACGAGATCCATTTCACTTAATTCGGCGATGTTTTTTCCATCAATTTTAAACCAGAGACTCTCCTTTTTTAGTCGCTTTCCATCGCAGGAAGGGCAAGCTTTAAGTATCATAAAATTTTCTACCCATCCTCTTAAACTTTCATTCGTAGTATCAGAATGAAACCATCTCCTAATCATGTTTACTACGCCTTCATATTCTCCCGAAGGATATTCCTTTTCCGAATAATTACCATCGTCAAATAAATTTTCACCATTATCATCGTTCTCATCCGTCTTAATTTTATTACCAAATAGAATGAGATTTAACGCGCTTTCCGGCAAATCCTTTATTGGTTTATCCAGGCTGATTTTATTTTTTCTTGCAAGCTGCTGTACCTGTTTGAAAACATGAGCATCCCGTTCCTCGCCGAGCGGGGCAATGCCACCCAGGTTAATACTTAGCTTTACATCAGGGATAATTGCTTCCTGGTTTACCTGGTAAACATTTCCCAAGCCTTTGCACATAGGGCATGCTCCATAAGGCGAGTTAAATGAGAAAGCATTTGGAGAAGGTTCTTCATAGCTTATTCCTGAATCTTCGCACATCAATTGACGGCTATATTGTGCCAATTGGTTGGTGTCGTTCAATAGAAGGAATAATAACCCATTTCCTAACTGCAATCCTTTTTGCACACTTTCGCTCAGCCTTACTTTTTGTTCAATGTCCGCAGCCAACCTGTCAATCACCAATTCAATATCATGAATTTTATACCGGTCAATCTGCATTTTTGGAACCAGGTCTTTTATTTCTCCATCAATTCTTATTTTAAGAAACCCCTTTTTTCTTACTTCTTCAAATAATTCACGATAATGGCCTTTTCTACCACGGACAAGTGGAGCCAGGATAATTATTTTTTTACCGGGAAATTTTGCTAAAATATCTGCCACAATTTCCTCTTCACTCCATTTAACCATTTTCTTCCCCGTGTTATAACTGTAAGCTTCACCAATACGCGCGAATAACAAACGCAAAAAGTCATATACTTCTGTAACGGTACCGACGGTACTGCGTGGATTTTTGTTGGTAGTTTTTTGTTCGATTGAAATCACAGGAGAAAGCCCCGTTATTTTATCTACATCGGGCCTTTCCATATCCCCCATAAATTGGCGCGCATAAGCCGAAAAACTTTCCATATAACGACGTTGACCTTCCGAAAAAATAGTATCGAATGCTAAGGAAGATTTCCCGCTTCCACTAATGCCGGTTACTACTACTAATTTGTTTTTTGGAATAGAAATATCTATGTTCTTAAGATTATGTTCTCTTGCGCCGAAAACCTCTATGCTGTCATTTTCCGTATATATCTCTGAATTCTTTTTACGCTCTTTTTTTATCATGTGGAAGGATGCAAATTTAAGATTTAATCGTTTGCAGAAAACATGTGGCGTCTCGAAATCCCTTGTTATATAATAGTTAATAATAGCCGGGTAATAAAAAATTAAGAATCATGAATTAATATTTATTTACTGTAAAACAAATTGGATTACAAGAATTAACAGAACTTAAAAGTGGGTTAAAAAGATGTAAATTTGGTATCGACGCATAAAGTATCTTACATCTTTATTCGGGATGTTGATTTTTTTTAGATAGTTTTTTGTAGTTTTATTTTTTCAATTCTACAGAAAACCTGTTTGTTACATTTACTTTAACAGAATAAGAATTATTTGACACTTTTTTACAATAATTAAAATGCATCCTCGTTTAATAGAAATGGCGGTTGATATTTATTGAGAAATAGTCAGAAAAAACATTAGAATTTTAAATTAATATTACATTTGCCCTTACCCTCAAAGTTAAAAAAATGAAAAACAAGTTTTTAACAACATTAGCAGTAGTTGCCGTCGCCTTACCCAGTTGTGGTAAATTCGGGAAATCAAAAGGACTTCCGAATGATGGCCAGCTTCACGGAGTAGCGCCGGAAGCGCGTTACGTTTTACCAAAACCTCCAGGAATGGTATATATTCCACCAGGAACTTTTCACATGGGCCCAAGTGATGAAGATGTGAATTATACCTATACAGCCAGGAATAAGCAAGTATCTATTAATGGATTCTGGATGGATGCCACCGAAATTACCAATAATGAATACCGTCAGTTTACCAATTACGTGCGGGATTCTATTGGCGCCAAATTAATGGGATACGTAAAACAAGGAGCTGATGGAAACGAATATATTGATGAGGCAAAAATGAAAACGATTAAGTGGGACGATAAAGCGACCTTAGAAAAAATAGATGCTATCATTGTTACCCCCGATAATCGGATTTTTGGAAGGAAAGAGATAGATCCCAACAAAATAATATATCATTCAGAAACATTTGATTACGATGCAGCAGCAGCTAATCGTGACCCAAATGTGCCCCGTAGCAAATTCATCATAAAAAAAGATATTCCTATTTATCCGGACACTTTAGTATGGGTAAGAGATTTTGCCTATTCTTATAATGAGCCGATGTCCAAACAATATTACAGTCATCCCGCGTTTGGGAATTACCCTGTAGTAGGTGTGAACTGGAAACAGGCAACTGCCTTCTGCGAATGGAGAACCCAGACTTTAAATTCCTATTTAATAAGCAAGAAAAGAGCAGCTGAAACAGATTTTCGGTTACCTACGGAAGCTCAATGGGAATATGCAGCAAGAGGCGGAAGATCTCAATCTCCTTACCCGTGGGGCGGCCCTTACCTGAGAAACAGGAAAGGATGCTTGTTAGCAAACTTTAAACCAGGTCGTGGTAATTATCCTGAAGATGGTGGATTCTACACAGTACGTGCAGATGCTTACTGGCCTAATGATTTTGGTTTGTATTGCATGGCGGGTAATGTGGCTGAATGGACTTCTTCCCTGTATTATGAAGGTGGCTATAATTTTATGCACGATATGAACCCAACCATAAGGTGGAACGCAAAAGATCAGGATCCTCCGCGAATGAAACGTAAAGTTGTACGTGGTGGTAGCTGGAAAGATGTTGGATACTATCTTCAAACAAGCACACGTACCTTTGAATACCAGGATACAGCTAAATCATACATCGGATTCCGTTGTGTAATTGATTTACCGCCATCAGCCAGCAAAAAAGGTAAGAAATAGTTTAAGTAAGCAAAAGAAAAATACAAATCCATAGAATAAATTTTAGTTCAACATTTTACTGCCTTTATTAATGTAATTAATCAATTAATAAAGGCATTTTATTGTGGGGACTTTAAAAAATAAAAAATCAAAAAACAACAAAAAAAATAACCCAAACAATTAAATTTCAATTATTATGAGCCAACAACCTAAAAGAAACTTTTTGACCCTCGTAGATGTACTTGTAAGTGCAGGTGCAGCAGTCGTGATTTTTGCTGCCTGGGCAAAATTAACACACCAATCTTACGCTGATACTATGTTAACAGTCGGAATGTGGACAGAAACAGCCATTTTTATGGTATATGCATGTATTGAGTGGGTAAAACCGAAACCACATGACGTGGCGCACGCACCAGCTCCTCAAAAAGCAGTATCTGCAGGCAACCCCGCGTTAGATTCAATGGAAAAAATGATGAAAGATGCAGAAATTACGCCAGCTAATATGAAAAGACTGGGAGAAAATTTCCAGAAATTAGGCGTAACTGTATCGCAAATAGGAGAAGTAGGAGACGTTGTAAAATCTACCGGTGATTTTTCTGCTAAAACAAAAGAAGCTACAAACGCCCTCGGCTTAATGAAAGATGCTTATACTAGTTCTGCAGCTACAATGGGCAACTTTAATATCGCAGCAGATAGCGCGAAAGGTTTTCATGAGCAAGTACAGGTGCTTACAAAAAATCTCGGCTCATTAAATACTATTTACGAGTTAGAATTGAATGAAAGCAACAATCACCTTAAAACTTTGAATAGTTTCTACGGTAAAATGGCCAAGGCAAGTGAAGTAATGGTATCTACTGTAGATGATGCGCAGGCAACAAAAGTCCAGATTAGTAATTTAGCAAATAATCTTGGTAAATTAAACCAGGTATATGGCAACATGCTAAGCGCGATGCAGGGCAGACAATAAACAATAAAATTATAATCCAATAGCCGGTAATTCCGGCTCTATAAAAACTAACAGTTAAATTCAAATAACATGGCAGGACTACCTAGAGATCCCCGGCAAAAGATGATAAATGTAATGTACCTCGTACTTACGGCTATCCTTGCCCTGAATGTATCGAACGAGGTAATTAATGCGTTTAAAGTTGTGAACAACAGTTTGATAACTTCCAATACCAACATAAGCGCATCTAATAATACCTTGTATGAATCACTTAAAGATAAGCTCACTAAACCCGAATCCAGAGAAAAAGCAGAAATTTGGGAGCCTAAAGCAATGAAGGCAAGAGATCTTTCAGCGAATATGATGACCTACATCGACAGCCTCAAATTGGCCTTGAAAAAAGGCGCAGATTTGAGAATGAAATTTAATGGAAAAGATAGCGTGGAAGATTTTAGAGAAGACAATCTTGACGCCTCTACAAGATTATTCGAAACCAAAGGTCAAGGCGTAATACTGAAAGATCGCTTAGATCAATATAAGGCGCAAATGCTTGCTCTTGATCCAACTATTAGGTC
>JBDTGD010000107.1:0-3887 GCA_039937595.1 Ginsengibacter sp.
TATGATTTAAGTAAAGTACTTTTTATTGCTACTGCTAATAACTTACAAAATATTCAACCTGCCTTGCGCGACCGGTTGGAAATCATTGATCTTAGCGGTTATGCTATTGAGGAGAAGATAGAAATTGCCAAAAGGCATTTGTTGCCAAAGCAAAAAGAAGCGCATGGGTTAAAAGATGTTTCATTCAAAATGAGTGACGCGGTTTTAGAGAAGATCATCGCTGATTTTACAAGAGAAAGTGGCGTACGCGAGCTTGACAGGCAATTGGCAAGTATCATGAGAAAACTTGCCAGGGAGTATGCAGAAAAGGGGAAACTAAAACCCACTGTGAGCATCAACGATGTGGAGAAAATTTTAGGAAGATCGAGATATAGCAATGAAATGTACAAGACAGCTAATATGGCTGGCGTTGCTGTAGGCCTTGCATGGACCTATGTCGGAGGTGATATTCTCTTTATAGAATCGACTACGAGCGATAACGGTAAGGGCGATTTAAAGCTGACCGGAAACCTTGGAAATGTCATGAAAGAAAGTGCTTCCACTGCGCTGAGTTATCTTCAATCCAACGCAAAGAAATATGGTATAAACCCAGACGTTTTTATTAAAAAGAATGTTCACATTCACGTACCTGAAGGCGCTGTTCCCAAAGATGGCCCGAGTGCCGGCATCACCATGATGACTGCACTTGCATCATCATTCACCGGGCGAAGGGTAAAACCCTACCTGGCCATGACCGGGGAAATCACTTTGAGGGGAATGGTGTTGCCCGTAGGAGGCATCAAAGAAAAAGTTCTTGCAGCAAAACGGTCAGGCATACGCGAAATTATTATGAGCGCGCAGAATGAAAAAGATATTAGTGAGATTAATCCTAATTACATAAAGGGCCTAAAAATTAATTACGTAAAAACTATGCAGCAAGTGTTGGATCTTGCTTTGGCATGAACCTAAAATTTTGTCTTATTGAAAAAGGAAAAGTATTGAATACTTTTCCTTTTTTTTGTGAAGATTTTCTTCAACCTGGTTTTAAAAATTGCAGCAGGCAAACCTACCTTACCAGTAAGCAGGCAAATATTCTATATTTATCTCTTTCTTCTATCCCCCTAAATTTAAGCAAGAGATGTTCAAAATGAAGATTCGCGTTATTTGTTGGATTACTATGGCTTTATAGAGTGGCTTATATGAGTCCACATCAAGTTCTATATCTGAAAGTACTTATTCATCCAGTTTCAAAACTGCTAAAAATGCTTCCTGTGGCACTTCCACGTTTCCTATTTGCTTCATTCTCTTTTTACCCTCTTTCTGCTTTTCAAGCAATTTCCTTTTCCTGCTGATATCACCACCATAGCATTTGGCAGTTACGTCTTTTCTGATGGCGCTTATGTTCTCGCGCGAAATTATTTTAGCTCCTATTGCAGCCTGTATGGCAATCTGGAATTGCTGACGGGGAACAAGTTCTTTTAATTTCTCGCAAAGTTTTCTTCCAAAATCCTGTGCCCGGCCTCGATGAATTAGTGAACTCAATGCATCTACTTTATCACCATTTAATAAAATATCCATCTTTACAATATCACTTTCGCGATACCCGATCGGATGATAATCAAATGAAGCATACCCCCGCGTAACACTTTTCAATCTGTCATAAAAGTCAAAAACTATTTCAGTTAAAGGCATTTCAAAACTAAGTTCTACACGTGTCGGCGTTAGATATCCCTGGTTGGTAAGAATACCGCGCTTACCAATACAAAGCGTCATTATGTTACCGATATAATCAGGTTTAGTAATAATCTGGGCTTTGATATATGGTTCTTCAATCTTCTCAATCCTGCTTGGGTCTGGCATTTCCGAAGGATTGTTCACCGTTATCTTTTCTCCCCTGGTGGTATACGCGAAAAAACCAACGTTGGGAACGGTGGTGATTACGGTTTGATTAAATTCGCGCTCTAATCTTTCCTGGATAATCTCCATGTGAAGCATTCCAAGAAATCCGCAACGAAATCCAAACCCTAATGCCTGGGACGTTTCTAATTCAAAAGTCAGCGAAGCATCATTGAGTTGTAGCTTTTCCATACAATCCCGTAATTCTTCAAATTCATCCGTATTTATGGGAAAAATGCCGGCAAAAACCATTGGCTTTACTTCTTCAAAACCTTTAATGGATTCTTTGCATGGATTCTGCGTGGTAGTAATCGTGTCGCCTACTTTTACCTCCTTTGCATTTTTAATACCGGTAATCACATATCCCACATCTCCGGCTTTGACCTGGTTTTTAGGCATCATGCCGATTTTCAAAATACCCACTTCATCCGCGATGTATTCTTTGCCCGTATTGGAAAATTTTATTTTGTCATTCTTTTTCAGAATTCCATTAAAGATCCTGAAATACACAATGATTCCTCTGAAACTATTGAAAACACTATCAAATATCAATGCCTGGAGTGGCGCATTTTCATCGCCGGCAGGCGGAGGAATTCGTTTGATGATGGCTGAGAGAATGGCTTCAATACCTACCCCCGTTTTAGCGCTGGCATGTAAAATATCTTCTTGCTTGCAACCTATCAATTCTATAATCTGATCTTCCACTTCGCCAATCATAGCGCCATCCATATCTATCTTATTCAGTATGGGTATTATTTCCAAATCGTTGTCAATAGCGAGATACAGATTTGAAATAGTTTGCGCCTGTATCCCTTGCGTAGCATCAACCAGCAGCAACGCACCTTCGCAGGCAGCTAGCGCGCGACTCACCTCATAACTAAAATCAACATGGCCAGGAGTGTCAATTAAATTTAAAATATATTCGATGCCTTCAAATTGGTAGTTAATTTGTATAGCATGACTTTTTATAGTAATTCCTTTCTCGCGCTCAAGATCCATATTGTCTAACACCTGGGCATGCATATCACGGTCGTTGATCGTATGAGTAAACTCCAATAAACGGTCGGCCAGCGTGCTTTTACCGTGGTCAATATGTGCAATAATGCAAAAATTCCTGATATTATTCATAACTGGCGGCGAAGATAAGAAAAAGGAAAAGGCTCATTGTATTTAGATGTGAGCGAATTTACTTTCGCTTCAATTTCGGCTTTCATTTTAAAATTAAAATTCATTTTACTTAAAAAAGATTTATAATAAAAGAAACAATTACTTTGTAGCAACAATATGGCCACTACCCTATCATTAATTTACAAAGCTGATAAAAGCCGGAAAATTTTTTGGTTATTCCTTTCCAGGATAATGCCTCTTGTTGCACTTTTTTTTATTACGATAATTTATGCAAGGAAATTAAGCTATGATGATTATGGCAAATTCCAAAGTGTGTGGATGTACGCGAATATTATAAATGTAATCATCAGTTTCGGACTTGCTTCTGTTATCCTTTCTACCGATTTCAGTTTCTTGCTTGCTTTTATAAAAAGTAAAAGGAAAATATTAAGCTTATTTTATCCGGCATTATGGATATCAGGGTTAGTCGCATTTTTTTTTCTTGCAAAAAACTTTAATACTTCACTAAAATTTTTATTGATTGCATTTATGGCGATTCAAAATATCGCTACTGCGGCTGATAATTTATTAATCAAGCGAGGCAAAGAAAAAACATCGGGGATTATCAATTTTTTTTATGCGTTCTTGTTTTTTGGGTGGCATATATACGTACTTTTTAACGATTACTCGCTTTACCATCTTGTGGAAGGTGTTACATTTATTGTTGCAATCAAATTAATCATTATTGCCTTAATGCCATTTGAGAAAAAATCAAATGACATAACAATTCATAACAACCATTTTTTACACCATTGGGGCTATCTTGGATTGAATGATGCGCTTGGCGTTTTAGCAAAATGGATTGACAAACTCTTCCTATTGTATCTTCTTACGGCAGCAGATTT
>JBDTGD010000108.1:0-2543 GCA_039937595.1 Ginsengibacter sp.
CATGCTCCAACTTTGCGCCAGTTCTTTGTGATTCACTTATCAAGAAAGGCAGAGGGATATGGCCCGATGACGCCTTGGCAACCGGAAATGTGTTTAAAATCATTCAAAGGTGCTAACTCCATCCCGGCCGCAGGTCGGGAGAGATAAGACAGATTCAGGTTTTAATTAATAACGATTGGTTTTTCCCGATTGAAAATATATTAACTCATTTGATTCTGTCAGATGAGTTTTTTTTTGCCCAAAATAATCGCTCAAAAAATCTCAGCTTCTCTTTGACAAGTGTTTCGTCAAAAACTTTAAATTTTTTTAATAAAAATAATAGAAATGGTAAATCGTAAAAACCTGGTATTGGGAATTTTTGGCTTTGGCGTAGTAGGCGAGGGGCTTTATAAAGTGTTGAAGATGACGCCATCACTGAGTGCATCTATAAAAAAAGTATGTATTAAACATCCAGATAAAAAAAGAAATGCACCTGCCGAATTATTTACAGCAGACAAACAAATATTGCTAAAAGATAACCAGATAAATGTAATTGTAGAATTGATAGACGACGCTGACGCGGCTTATGAAATTGTAAAAGAAGCTTTGTTAAGCGGAAAATCTGTGGTGAGCGCCAATAAAAAAATGATAGCCGAACATTTGGTTGAATTGCTGGAACTCCAAAAGCAAACCGGAGCGTCATTACTTTATGAAGCGGCCTGCTGCGCCTCAATTCCGGTGATACGGAACCTGGAAGAATATTATGATAATGATTTACTGCATTCTATCAACGCAGTAGTAAATGGTTCTACCAATTATATTCTTACCAAAATCTTTGAAGAAAAACTTTCTTTTAAAAATGCGTTGATACAGGCACAGCAGCTGGGCTTTGCAGAAAGCGACCCGGTATTGGATGTGGAAGGATATGACGCGCTTAATAAATGGACTTTTTTACTGACACATGCTTATGGAATTTTGCCGCAAAAAGGGAAATTATGCTTTACGGGAATACAAAGCATTACCTCGGAAGACGCGCGGCAGGCGGAGAAAAAGGAATGTGTGATCAAACTGGTGGCTTCTGCGAAAAAATTACAAAACGGAAAAGTAGCCGCTTTTGTATTGCCGCAATTTGTAAAAAAAGAAGACCAGTTGGCATTTATCAAAAATGAATACAATGGCGTAGTAATTGAAAGTTCATTTGCAGACAAACAATTCTTTTATGGAAAAGGAGCGGGAAGTCTGCCAACTGCATCAGCGGTATTAAGCGATATATCTGCATTGAGTTACGATTACAGGTATGAATATAAAAAATTAAACCGCGAAGAAACAAACGAGCTTACCAACGATTTTTATGTAAAAGCCTACATCGGATTTACAGACTGGGATCACATCCGGAAAGAAGATTTTGAGAGCATCGAAGAATGGCATTCTAACGAAAGCATAAATTATCTTATCGGGATCATTCATTTTGAGAAGCTACAGACAAGTAGTTGGTGGAAAGAAAATAATGTCTCACTGGTGCTTACCGCTGATCCTATTATTGAATCATTGGATATTGTAAAGTTGAAAAAAAGAAGCCTTGTGCTGGCAGGTTTTTCAGGAGGTAATCATTTGTCTTAATAAGTTTTTACTTTTTTATTTTTGCACAAAAGCCATCTTAACAAAGATGGCTTTTGTGATTTATAAGAAAGATTTAAATATTTTTTATTCTGTCGGAACTGACTCCGGATTTATTTTGATTCCGTGTTTTTTAAATAATCAGCAAGTTTTGCTATCGCTTTTGCATCAACCAAAATCTGTTCCTGCGCCTCTTTCCAATCCCTTTGTTCAATCGCTTCACGAATACCCGGCATTGTTTTTACGCCATACCCGGTATAAAATCCAGGCGCGTAAATAGTATGCTTGTACCACGCACGGCGTGGCAAGCCGTTTTCACTGAGTAATTGTTGCTCGGCCTGGTAAAGTGATTGATTAAAATCAGCACTGACAGCGCCGGCCTTTACTTTTTCCTCGTAAACGACCTTTAAACTATCGGCACTTTTTTTCAAATCTGCCAATGCATTTTGCAAAGGAGAAAAATCGAGGTAAGGCACTTCAGGTTTTACAGCAGGACTAATAAATTTCTTTGTAGGATCTTCGCCAACATCATAATAGTTTGCATTGATGATTTGATTCTCTAACTCAGTACTTTGCCTTGTGCTTTGTAAAAGGCTTTGCAGCTCATCAGAATATTGAGCAATGGCATTGTATAGATGGGTAAAATCAAAAGGTAAAACGTTTGCTTCAGCCATTCTTAAAACAGCACGCCCGGCAGTTTGTGCAAGCGCTACTTCATAATGAAAGCCGGGATCCTTGAACGTGATAAAATCATAGTAGGAATCATAGATGGAATGATATTCCCCTCCATTATCTTCTCCCCCATATCCAAGGTTTAATGAAGGTATTCCGGCATGCTGAATGAATGAGGAATAATCGGAACCTGAACCCATAGCGCCTAATTTTAATTCCTTTCCATCAAGTATTTTTTTCCTGGCTTCGGTGTTCGTTGATGACACGGCATCATG